>CAZZAQ010000084.1:0-10698 GCA_964652165.1 uncultured Bifidobacterium sp. | reverse complement strand
GCGCGTTCGCCGGCGTTCCCATGGCCATGGCCAACTTCACGACCTCGTCGGCGGTTTTGGGGTTGAACTCGAAGTTGACGTAGTTGCGCGCCTTGCGCATCTCCGCTTCGCGCCGCAGATCATAGAGCTGCAGCCCGAGCTGGGCATCGCTGGCGTTGGGCTTCCTGGACATAAAACGGTCCTCCTTGGGATAGATACAGAGTCGGAAGTTTAGCAGGTCTGGCGCGCGGAGTGCTTGATCCCTGTGCCTCTCGGGGGCCTGGGAAGACGGCCGATGAAATCAGTTGCCTTCACGGTCCATGCCGCTAATGAAAGCTCCCTTTGATTAGGATTCGCCTTATTAAAGATTTACCAGAAAACTATAATAACAGGTAAACGACCTATTTACAGTAGGTTCCGGCTAAGGCAGGCTCTGATTTTCTACGCGACCGGGACCGTCGTCGGCACTGGCCGCGAGTAGTCGCACTTCGCCGGTACAGCAGTGGGTTCCGCAGCGCCCTTGGCTTTCCCTTTGCCTTTACGGCGTTTGGGCTCGTCCTCATCGGAGCGGCGGTTGTTGGGGCAGGCGATCACCGTTCCCGACTTCAGGTTCTTCTCCACCAAATACTCGTTGCCGCATTCCGGACACTTCTCCGCCAGCGGCTTCCAGTTGGAAGTGAAATCGCAGTTGGGATAGTTGCCGCAGCCGTAAAAGAGGTTGCCGCGCTGCCGCGCCTTCTTCTCCACGATCTCGCCCTCCTTGCACTTCGGGCACTTCACCCCGATGACGTTCTGCTTGATGTATTTGCACTCGGGATAGCCGCTGCACGAGGTGAACTCGCCATAGCGGCCGTGGCGGATCACCAGGTGCCGTCCGCACTTGGGGCAGAGTTCGTCGGTCAGGATGTCGGGCACGCGCTTGGCTTGGTCGATGCGCCGCGCGCTGCGGCACTTGGGATACGAAGTGCAGGCCAGAAACTGCCCGAAGCGCCCGCGACGCAGCACCATGGGCTGCCCGCATTCCTCGCACATTTCCTCTTCCGTGTCCGCATCGACGGAGAGGGCCTTGTCGGGCTTTTCGCGCGTGAAGTCGCAGCTTCCCTTCTTCTTCCGGTCGTAGGTGCTGCAGGCCAGGAACCAGCCGTGCCGTCCCCAGCGCTCCACCATGGGCGAGCCGCAGCGTTCACACTTCTCGCTGGTCGGCTTCTTCATGGTCTTGATGTTCTCCATCTGCTTTTCCGCCAGACGGATGTCCTTCGCCAGCTTCTTGTAGAAGTCCTCCATGGCCACGGTCCACTTCTCGCGGCCGGCTTCGATGTCGTCCAGCTCCTCTTCCAGCCGGGCGGTGTAGTTGGGATCGAAGATGTCGCCGAAGTTCTTCACCAGCAGCTCAGCCACCACCTCGCCCGTCTCCGTAGGCGAGAAGCGCCGCTCATGCTTGATCACGTAGCCGCGGTCCTGGATGCTGCTGATGATCTGCGCGTAGGTCGAGGGCCGGCCCACTCCGCGCTCTTCCAGCTCCTTCACCAGCGAGGCTTCGTTGTAGCGCGGCGGCGGCTCGGTGAAGTGCTGCTCCGGCTTCAGCTTTTCCAGTTCGAGTCTCTGCCCCACTTCCAGTGGCGGAAGGCTGTGCTCCAGTTCTTCGTCCTCTTCGTCTTTGACTTCCTTGGCCGCCTCGTAGACAGCGAGAAAGCCCGCCGCTTTCAGCACCGACCCGGTAACCCGGAAGGTGAAAACATCGCTGCTCTCTTTGGCATCAATGTCCACCGAAGTGCGGTCGTATACCGCAGGCGTCATCTGCGAGGCCACGAAGCGCTGCCAGATCAGGTTGTACACCCGGTACTCGTTGTTCTGCAGGTAGCGCCGCACGCGCTCCGGAGTCATCTCCACCGACGTGGGGCGGATGGCTTCGTGCGCATCCTGGGTCGCGCCGCCCTTCTTCGAACGATAGAAGTTCGCCGTTTCCGGAAGGTTCTGCGGTCCAAACTCGCGGGCAATGTAGTCGCGCGCCTCCTCAATCGCTTCCTTGGACACCCGCACCGAGTCGGTGCGCATGTACGTGATCAGGCCCACCGAACCTTCTTCGCCCAGCTCCACGCCCATGTAGAGCTTTTGCGCAATGCCCATGGCTACCTTCACCGGCAGCCCGAGTTTGCGCGAAGCGTCCTGCTGGAATTTGCTGGTGGTAAACGGCGCCAGCGGCCGGCGCTGCTGCTCGCGCTTCTCAACGCTGGTGACCCTCCACTCCGCCTTCTGCAGCGGCCCCACCAGGGCTTGCGACTGTGCCTCATCGGTGATTTGCAGCTTCTCGAAGCGCTGCCCGTTCTGGCCCGTGAACCGCGCCTCGAACACCGGGGGCGCCGCGGCCTGCAGGCGGGCGTCGATGGTCCAGTATTCCTGCTTCCGGAAAGCGCGGATCTCTTTCTCCCGCTCCGCGATGAACCGCAGGGCTACGGTCTGCACCCGGCCTGCGGAGAGGCCGCGCTTCACTTTGTCCCACAGCAAGGGAGAAATCTTGTAGCCCACCAGCCGGTCGAGCACGCGTCGTGCCTGCTGCGCGTCCACCAGGTTCCAGTCCAGACCCCGTGGATGCTCGAACGCCTCCTTCACCGCGCGCTGCGTGATCTCGTTAAACGTCACCCGGTACACCGGGATCTCGGGCGCCTTGCCATTGCGCGTCACCCCAAACTCTTCGGCCAGGTGCGCGGCGATGGCTTCGCCTTCGCGGTCCGGGTCGGTCGCCAGATACACCGCCGCCGCCTTCTGCGCCTTTTTCTTCAGCATGCCGACCACTTTTTCTTTCCCGGGGATGATCACCAGTTCGGTGGCGAAGTCGTTGTCCACGTCCACCCCCAGACCGCTCTTGGGCAGGTCTTTCACGTGGCCCAGGCAGGCTTCCACCTCGTAGTTCTTCCCCAGATACTTGTTGATCGTCTTGGCCTTGGCCGGCGATTCGACGATGACCAGAGATTTAGCCAATTCGGCTCCTTGGATGCGACGCTACCACAAACTAGCTCTTAGCCTTTAGCTTTTAGCCCTTAGCTCTTAGCCCTTAGTCCTCGTCGCGCAGACTGGAGCGAATCGTCCGCGACAAGGCAGAAAGCATTCGCCTGACTTCAGTGAGTCTGTCCTGCAGTCGGGCGTGTTCTGCCTGGCTAACAAACCCCAGGTCCTTTGCGAGTAACAGGTGGCACTCGAGTTCGCTTGCCGATCCCATGGCGATCAGAACAAATCGGCCCATCTCGCCCCCGCTGTTCCTGCCACAGCCCTCAGCCAGATTCGCTTCAATGGATACGCAAGAGCGGCGTATCTGGCTCGTCAAACCGTAGAGCTCATCCTTAGGGAAGCCTCGTGTTACAGGGTACACGGCCAGGGTTAAGTCATGAGCCTTTCCCCACACCTTCAAATCTCGAAAGTTGCGCACGAGGACTCCTCCTGCCCCTGACCAGAGGCTTCAAGCTAAGAGCTAAAGGCTAACGGCTAAAAGCTTCTTACAAAATTCTTCCCCGGAAGCTGCCGAATCTTGCCACTGAGTTCCAGTTCGAACAGCGCCGAGAAAATCTCCGACGCCGATACCTCCGGCTCCAGCCGCACCACCAGATCATCAATATGCGTGGCTTCGTCGGGCTTCAGGAGGGCGTAGATCTTCTTTTCGTGCGGGGCCAGGGTGTCGTCGCCAAATAGAGATGCAGTAGCGGGCCCTTCGGATTCAGACCCCTTCTTCGGCTCCAGTTGGTCGCGCACCGTCGCTGGCAGCGCTTCCCACACGTCTTCCCACGTAGCCACCAGGTGCGCGCCCTGCTTGATGAGCGTGTTCGGCCCCCAGGAGTTGCGGTTGGTCACGTTGCCGGGGACGGCGTACACCTCGCGGTTCTGCTCCAGGGCGCAGCGAGCGGTGATGCGCGTGCCGCTGTATTCGCCCGCCTCCACCACCAGCACTCCCACCGCCAGCCCGCTGATGATGCGGTTGCGGATGGGAAAATTCTGCGGCGCAGGGAACGTGGCCATGGGAAATTCGCTGACCACGGCCCCGCCCACGGCCAGAATGCTGTCCGCCAGCTTGGTGTTTTCGCGGGGATAAACCGAGTCCACGCCCGTACCGAACACCGCCACCGTCTTGCCGCGGGCCGCCACCGCGCCGCGATGCGCGGCGGCATCCACTCCACGCGCCAGCCCGCTGAAGATGGCGAGGCCTCGCGCGGACAGGTCGGCCGCCAGTCGTTCCGCCATCCCCGTGCCGTAGGGCGTGGGATGCCGCGTGCCCACAATCGCGATTCCCGGCAGCGCCAGCGCCGTAATGTCGCCCTTCGCGTAAAGAACCACCGGAGGGTCGTAAATCTGCCGCAGCAGCGCCGGGTAGGCGGGATCATCCAGGGGCAGGACTTGCGCGCCGGCCGCGGCCGCTCTCACCATTTCTTCCTGGGCCAGCTCGATGGACTTCCCCGTAGCCAGCGCCTGCGCCGACACCACCTGCACGCCCGCCGCTTCCAGTTCCGTCAGCGACGCCCGGAACACTTGCGCGATTCCGCCGCAGTGCTCCACCAGGCGGCGCGCGCGTGTTGGGCCCAGACCGGGCGTGAGCGCCACCGCCAGCCACTGGCGGAGCCTCTCGTTACCGGAGCCTCCTTCGGAATTTTCGGACTTCTCGAACTTCATGAAGACTGGGCGGAATCTACACGGGACAAAATTCTCGTGTCAAGTTGAGGCGCCTGGCGGGCGTGAGCGAGGCGAGCCCGCGAGGGCAAGCCGAGGCGGGAGCCCGCCGCCGAAATCCCGAGTCCGCCACGGCGGACGAGGGATCTCTAGCACGCCCACCTCTGCTAGAATGCAGCCGCTGTCATGGCAAGCCTGCGCGTTTCCGCCATCTCCTTTCTGAACACGGCGCCGCTGATGTGGGACTTCGAGCACGGCGCCGCCGGTTCCGATTTTGACGTTGCCTTTACCTTGCCCTCGGCCTGCGCGGAAGCGCTGCGCACGGGGGCAGCCGACATCGGCATCATTCCTGTTATCGCATATCCCGCCATCCCCGGCTTGGTCGTTCTTCCAGATGTTTCAATCGCCAGCAAGCGCGCCGTGCGCTCCATCCTGCTGGTGAGCCGAGTGCCCGTGGAGGAAATTCAAACCGTTGCGGCCGACACTTCCTCGCGCACCTCGGTGGCGCTGGCCCGCGTGCTGTTCTGCAAATGGTTTGGAGGACCGCGGCGCTTTACCCCCATGGAACCCAACCTCGACGCTATGCTGGCGACCTGCGACGCTGCCCTGCTCATCGGCGACCCCGCGCTTACCGTGGACCGCTCCCGCTACCTCACCTACGACCTCGCCGAAGAATGGCACCGCGCCACCGGCAAGCCCATGGTCTTCGCCTTCTGGGCGGCGCGCGCCGAAGCCGCCCGCCCGGAGCTGGCCCGCATCTTCCGCGACTCCCGCGACCACGGCCTCCAGCCGGAAAACCTGCGCGCCATCGCCCGCCACTGGGCGCCCCGCGTCGGCATCTCCGAGGAGAACGTGATCTCCTACCTCACCGAGAACATTGACTACTCCCTCGACGCCGAAAACCTCGAAGGCCTCGACCTCTTCTATCGCTACGCCACCGACTGCGGCGTTATCGCCGCAGCGCGCCCGTTGGAGTTTGTCGGGCAAAAGCAACTCCTCGCCCCGGACCCCGGCTTTTAGTCGAACGCCCCTCCCTCTCCGAACGCCCCTCCCTCTCCGAACGCCCCTCCCTCTTCATTGTCATCCCGAGCAAGCGCGACCAAGCCCGGAACGGAGTGACGGGCGCGGGAGCGCGCGCCGAGGGATCTTGGTTTTCGCCAATGCAGCCTTCGAACATTGTGGATTCTTCAAAAGGCCGCGTCGCTGCTGGTGCAACCTGTAGCCCGCGCTAAAATAGGTACAGCCCCATGTCCCTCACTCACGCCCAAGCCCTCGACCTTTTCCGCTCCGACGACCTCATTGGCATCGGCATGGAAGCCGACGCCCTGCGCCGACGTCTGCATCCCGAGGGCGTGGTCACCTACATCATCGATCGCAACATCAACTACACCAACCTGTGCACTGAGTATTGCACCTTCTGCGCCTTCTACCGCCCGGTAAAGGGCCCGAAGTCGAAGGAAGGATATGTGCTCGAGCACGAAACCATCTACGAGAAAGTCCGAGAGACGGTGGAGCTCGGCGGCACCGGCGTCCTGATGCAGGGAGGCCTGCATCCCGACCTGGCCCTCGAGTGGTATGAAGACCTGCTGCGCGGCATCAAGCAGCGCTTCCCGCGTGTGCACCTGCACTGTTTCTCGGCCTCGGAGATCATCCACTTCGCCGCGCTCAGTGGCCTTTCCATCCGCGACACCATCTGCCGGCTGCGCGACTCCGGGCTAGACTCCATCCCCGGCGGCGGCGCCGAAATCCTCGACGACGAAGTGCGCTACAAGATCGCCCGCCTCAAGTGCCTCACCGACGACTGGCTCAACGTCCACCGTACCGCTCATCAACTCGGCATGCGCACCACCGCCACCATGATGTTCGGCTGCGGTGAAAACATTGAGCATCGCGTCAACCACTTCCAGCGCGTCTTCGACCTGCAGGAAGAAACCGGAGGCTTCACCGCCTTCATTCCCTGGTCGTTTCAGCCCGCCAACACCGCGCTCGGCGGCCGCCACTGGGACGAAGCCACCTCGGTCGAGTATCTGAAAGTGCTGGCCATCGCGCGCCTGTTCTTGAGCAACATCGAGAACGTTCAGGCCAGCTGGGTCACGCAAGGATTGAAAGTCTGCCAGCTCGGCTTGCGCTTCGGCGGCAACGATGTGGGCTCGGTGATGCTGGAGGAAAATGTTGTCCGCGCCGCCGGCGTCACCAACTCGACCACCGAGGAGGAGCTGCGCCACATCATCCGCGACGCCGGCTTCCGCCCCGCTCAACGCGATACACTGTACCGGCAGTACTTCCTGAACTAGGGCCCCTTGGCTGCCACACAGTGAGTTGGTTTCCTAGTAGCTGACCATTCCTCCAACCAATCTTCCCCTGTGGGGTTTGGGGGTGTCAGTTGGATGTCGATGGCGTTTACTAGGGGCCTGGGCAGCGCGCCGGAGCGGAAAGCTGGTAATAGTTCCTTTACCCTACCCGCCGGAACGAGCGCTCGGAACCACAGTGCCAACCGCTGCCTCAGACAAGGAAATAATCGACATAGATTTTGGTGGCGCGGATGCCGGCCTTCTTGGCGTTGTCGCTGAGTGCTTCCGTTACATCAGAAATAACTACCCGGTCGCCAGCTTTCTTTTTCAGAGCTTTGAATAGTGGTGGAGCTGGCATCTCCCACCCTTTCGTACCCTGCTTCTTGGCCGTCGCTATGTCCAGCGGAATGAACGCAACTAGGTCCTCGCGATTCATGAGCTCGAGTCCGCCTTTCTTCAACGTGGCATTGTGGCTGCAATGATGACCCACCTTGTAGAAGACGGTGCGGTTGAGCAGATCGTGGGCGGGCAGCGGCTGGTCACGGCCGGGCACCTTGAACTTCACCTTTCCCCAGGACTGCCAATTGCCCACCTGGGCGTCGCCCACAAAGAGAAGCACTTCACCTGTTTTCACAAACTCAAAGGCGAGTACCAGGCTCGTGTTGTTGGTGTCGTTGTCAAGGTCGAGGGCAAGTTGTCCGAAGGCGCTCATCCAGTCATTGTCGATTCGGCGCCACGATTCCTCGGCCTTGTCGTACGTCGCTGACACGAACGGTTTGATGTTCTCAAAGTATGGATTCGGCGGGCGCGAGATGCGATGCTCGGCGGAGAAGGGGTAGTAGCGTTCATCATCCTCGCCGGGAGCGCCATTGGCACTCGCAATGGCAGCACCCAGGGCGTCCATTCCAGCTTCACCCCTAGCGGTGAGGTGGTAGATCACATCGTCCTTTTTCATTTGCTCGGTGACCTCGCTGCCTTTCAGCAGGATGGGATCAAGCGGCGGTCCCAACACATAGACGCGTACACCCTCGACGCCGTCCAATTCCAGAGGGTCTTGGCCTGGCTCCCAGAAATGCAACTCGCCCGCGTCTTTTCCGCGTAGCTTGAGGTATTCCAACGCTTTGGCGATCGTTTCCCTCCCCGTGGTGTCGTCGTCCCGGCTGAAGTTGAGCAGTTCCGCCACCCCCGCTAAGGCCGCCGGATTCGCCAGGGCCAAGGGGCTGGCGAGGGCCGCCTGCAGTTTGGCGACCGCCTTGGCCTTCGCATCCTTGATCTTCTTGACCTCTGCCTTGGTGAGGTTCTCGGTCCAGCCGAGCCATACGGCACCGAACTCGAAGTCGTCGTCGAACACGTCGCGCGCCTGATTGAAGCCGGACAGGTGGTCCTTGTGTTCATGCGTGGCTACCACCACGTCGAGCCGCGCCTTCCCCTCGGTTTTACCGGCCCGGATGGTGTCGCGGAGGTGCTCGACAATCCCAGTCATGAACTGTCTGTCGCGCGCCAGCACGCCACAGTCGATCAGCATGTGGAACGGATCCCTGCCCTTGCGCGGGAAGGTGAGAAGGAAGCAATCGCCGAGCCCGTGGCGGTACATACGCACACGTACGCGGAACTTTGCGGGGCTGCCTTCAGCGGTGATGGGAACGTCGGCCATCGGGTCAGGCTCCGGTGCTGTGCAGGGCGGCAAAAGGTTCATGGGCCTCGCCGAAATACGTGGAGGCGAGGGAACGCATTCCGGTCTGGTTTTCCTGGAATTGGATGGTGCGCAGGAGGCGTTTCTGGTCGTGAAGCCCCTTGCCGATGACATACGTGACGCGCAGTTCATCGAGATCCAGCACCAGGGTGCTGCCGCAACGTATGATGTGGTCCTGCTCCTCATACTCCATGGTCTCTGTCTGCAGAAGGGTGATGAACACCTGATTGAGCATGCGGCCGTCCTCCCGTAGCCGCCGGGCCTCACGTATCGCCTTGACCTGAAAAACCGGCATGCCATCGCGGCGCACTCGGACGCCCGGGGGCGCCTGATACTCGGCGAGCGCCAGGCCGGTCAGTCTTTGGAGGATCTCTGCCTTCTTTACTTGATCTTCGATGAATAGGTGCAGGTCTTTTCGAATGTCGCGGGTCTTTTCCCAGATTTCCCTGCGAGTGGTCAAATATCGCAGCTTGTCCACCTGGGCGCGCAAACCAATACCTGTAATGAAGGTCTTGAGCCTCTCCTCCGTTTCACCCGGGGCGAGCTTGGGATCTTCGCCGGGCCGCGTCCACCGCAAGCTGTCTTCCGACAGAGTGCGCACCTCAAGGGGATAGATGCCACGGCGGCGGAAGGCTTCGATAAAGGCGACGCGGTAGCGATGCTCGTCCTCCGACATGAGATCCATGTCGGCCGTGATGAGCGCGCGCAGGTACTCGCCGAACGTCAAATCGACGGGGGGGCAGTAATCGAGAGCGCGGATGCACATGTTCAGCACGTGCCCGGCGGACTTGGCCGCCTCTTGTGCCAGCCGGTTCACCAGATCGGGATGAAGCTCGCCCTGGGCAAGCACTCCGCTACCGCCCGAGGCAAGCCGGAGCAGGTCGCTGGTGCGGCTTTGATAGATGGAAACAAAGGCGTCGAAAACAGCGGCGACCAGGATCGCGCCCCGCGCATGCACTTGCAGGGTTCGGTCCAACTCGGTGGGATCCGGTACGTGCCGGATCCACTTCTTGCTGGTGTCATCGTACTTGCCAATGGCGTCTCGCAGTGCGCCGTGCGCTCCGCGGGCGTGGCCCACCTGGGCGGCTAACTGGGCCAGAAGATTCTCGCTCTTGAGGTCCCCTCGGGTTTTGGCGATCTGATGGCGGAGCACTTCCGGGAAGGTGAAGTGCTGAAACAGCGCTACGATGTCAGCGAAGGCCTCGTGAAACGCGAGCACATCAGGATTCGTGGCTTCCATAAAGTGCTCATGAAATCCGTCGAGCAGGGCATGGGTGGTTTCATGTGCCACCACGTCATGAGAGAGGCAGGTGAAGACCATTCCACCGGGAAACTGAAGTGAAGTGCGGTCCTCGGTGGCGGGAAAGTAACCGAAGAGTAACGCACCTTTGTTGCGGCTGTAATAGGCGTTGGCCATTCGCAGAGCGTGCGGGTAGATGCGCAGGCGCGGCACGAACTCTTCTGTTTGTGAGGAACCGCGGCCTTCTCGCCGGTCCATCCAGAACGCTTTGCGGCCCAGCGCGCGCTCGAAACGATCGATGGTGGTCATGGCGACGGCGTAGACCATTTGCTGGTGAAACTGCGGATTGCCCTCGGAAGGCGGCAGCCCCTCCTGCGCCAGAACCCGGGAGTCGTCCAGGTCTGCTGGCGCATAAAAGCACCCGCTTGGCGGATCGTAGTCAACCACCTCGACGTATTCGCCAATCGGGCCGCGAGACAGCTTCTCCCAAGGAATCTTGTAGGTGATGTCGCTGACCAGAGCAGTTTCCAGCCTGGTGGCCAGGCTCGGATCGAAGGCATATCCTCTCAACAGGCGATGGGTGGGCGCGTGCGGCTCCGAAGCCATGTGCAACCAAGGCTTCGTTGGAAGCTCATTGTGCGCAGAGTTTGGGGGCATTCTGGAGACCTAGTATATCCCCGTCGACCCGGACCGCGCCTGGCAACTGCGGCGCTTTAGAAGCTTGCTGCCGCGACCTCCATTCTTCCCTCCGTGTCAATTGGACGTCGGGCGTGCTTCTCGGAAACAGGCCCGCCGCCGGCGTCACCAACTCGACCACCGAGGAGGAGCTGCGCCACATCATC
>CAZZAQ010000083.1:0-10753 GCA_964652165.1 uncultured Bifidobacterium sp. | reverse complement strand
CCCTGAACCGGCGCGCCGCCAACGTAGGGCAGGCGTCTCGCCTGCCCTGGCCGCGAAGCGGCCAAAAGGAGACGCGCCTTCGGCGCTGGGCAGGCGAGACGCCTGCCCTACGCTGATTCAGCGTTCGCTCGCTCAATTCCAATCCAGGATCACTTTGCCTGACTGGCCGGAGAGCGCAACCTGGAAGGCGTTCTCGAACTGGCTGAAGGGAAAGCGATGGGTGATCACCGGCCGGATGTCGAGGCCGCTCTCCAGCATCACGGACATCTTGTACCACGTCTCATACATCTCGCGGCCATAAATGCCTTTGATCGTGAGCATATTGAAGACGACCTTGTTCCAGTCGATGGGGATGGGCTCGGAGGGGATGCCGAGCATCGCAATTTTGCCGCCATGACACATGTTGTCGATCATGTCGCGCAAGGCTTGCGGGTTGCCGGACATTTCCAGGCCGACATCGAATCCTTCCTTCATGCCGAGTTGCTGCTGCACGTCGGCGAGGCTTCCCGTTTTCACGTTGAGCGCCATGGTGGCGCCCATCTGCTTGGCGAGCTTGAGGCGGTAGTCGTTTACATCCGTCACGACGATAAACCTGGCCCCGGCGTGCTTGACGATGGCGGCGGCCATGATGCCGATGGGACCCGCGCCGGTGATCAACACGTCCTCGCCCAACACGTCGAAGCTGAGCGCGGTGTGCACCGCGTTGCCGAACGGGTCGAAGATGGACGCCACGTCACGGTCGATGTCCGGGCGGTGATGCCAGACGTTGGTCATCGGCACGGAGATGAACTCGGCGAACGCGCCCGCGCGGTCCACGCCGATGCCGCGGGTGTCCTTGCACAAATGCCGGCGGCCGGCCAGGCAATTGCGGCAGCGCCCGCAAACGACGTGGCCCTCGGCGCTGACGAGGTCGCCCTTGTGGAAGTCGCTCACGTTCGAGCCCACCTCGACGACTTCGCCGACGAACTCGTGCCCGACGACCATCGGCACCGGGATGGTCTTCTGCGCCCAGGCGTCCCACTTGTAGATGTGAAGATCGGTGCCACAGATGCCGGTCTTCTGGACGCGGATGAGGACGTCGTTGATGCCGGATTTGGGGGCAGGGACCTCCTCCAGCCAGAGGCCGGGTTTCGAGTGCGCTTTGACCAGGGCTTTCATTGCATTCATGCGGCTTGCCAACGGGGACACGAGTCTCCAGTATCCCGGAGACAATGTTCGATATACTAGGAGATCATTATCGCTCGGACAAGAACTGCCGCGTGCGCACGCTCTCGCCGCTGAACCTGGAGAAGGACGTGGAGCTATACGAAGTGCAGCTTCAGCCCGGCGGTGCGTTGCGCAGCGCGCCGCACTTCGAGGGGACGCGCGAGTTCCTCACGGTGCAGAAGGGCCGGGTGCGCGTGGAATCCGCCGGCGACGCCGAACTGCTGCTGCCGGGCGATTCGGCCAGCTACCGGGCTGACGTGCCGCACGCCATTGTGAACGCGGGCCGCAGCGAGGCGGTAATTTTTCTCGTCGATATCTACCGCTAAATCCAACTTGCATGCTGCGGCCTCGGCTCCTAGCTTGAACACCATGAGCGCGGCTGTTGCATCAGGACCCACCGCGGCGCGGAAAGCTCGCCGGGCCCGGCCCTTTACGGTCGATGAGTTCTACCGTATGGCGCAAGCGGGCTTCTTCGGGCCTGACCACCGGCGCTTGGAACTCGTCGGTGGTGAAATCCTTGAACCTATGCCCATCGGACCCGCACACGCGGCGGCCGTGACGCGGCTCCATTCGATGTTCAGCCAGCGGCTTGGCCAACGCTTCATTGTTCGCAGTCAAAACCCCATCCGCCTCGGCGAGTTTTCTGAACCGCAGCCGGACCTGACCGTGCTGCGCTACCGCGCGGACTTCTATCGCGACGCCCACCCCAAGCCCGAGGACGTCGTACTTCTGATCGAGGTAGCCGATTCGACGTTGGATTTCGATCTGGGCGACAAGGCCCGCGTCTATGCCAGTGCCGGCATCTCGGAGTATTGGGTCCTGGATCTAACAGGCGAACGGGTGCGGGTGTTTCGCCGGCCGGACCAAGGCGAGTTCACCGAAACGCGCATCGCCGGCCCAGACCAAAGCCTGGAGCCGCGCGAGATGCCGGGTTTCGCCGTGACGGTTCGGGAGTTGCTCGGCTGAGGCTGAGCAGTCAAACGAACTTCGTCTTCCCCGGCACCGCCATCGGCGCGATGGGCAGGGCCATGTCCCAGGAAAGGGTTTCCGGCGCCAGGCGTTCCTGGGAGGTCAACATTTGTTCCCACGTAATCTCTTGACCCGTGTAGGCGGCCATGCGGCCCATAATCGCCATGAGCGTGCTGTCGCACATGTGCTCCCCATCGTTGAGGCGTTGGCCGCTGCGGATCGAAGCGAGGAAGGTGGCGTGCTCATGTTGGTACATCTTGCCGAACATCTGGGATTCCGTCTCCGGCCCGGCGTAACGCCAGTCCGTTTCACCGGTGATCTCCGCGCCGCGCCGCCCGCCGAGCAGCCCCGTGCCTTTGCACCCGGTGATGTAGTCCTTGGTCTCGCTGTGGCAACCGGAAATCTGGCGTTGTGCCATGAATCCGCGCACGCCGTCCGCCCACTCGTAGTTGACTTCGATGTGATCGTAGATATTCCCCTCGTGATTGGGCGTCTGGCGTCCGCCCACAGCCGTGCACTTGAGCGGCGGCACGTCTTTCATGGCCCAGAACAGCTTGTCGATGCTGTGAATGGCCTGCTCGACGAGTCCATCGCCCGAAAGCCATACGAAGTTGTACCAGTTGCGGACTTGCCACTGGACATCGCTCATGCCGTCCGGGCGGGTGTGGGCCGGAGGCATCGCCTTTACGGGACCGGTGAGATAAGTATGGTAAAGAGAGCGGATCTCGCCGATGGCGCCGTCGTGCAGCCGCTTGAAGAATTCGATGCGCGAAGTATTGGCGCGCCAGCAGAAGCCCGATTGCACGGCCAGTCCTTTGCGTTTGGCTTCGGCGGCGCTGGCGCGCACGGAGTGCACGCCCGCGGCGTCCGTGGCGACAGGCTTCTCCAGAAACGCATGCTTGCCCGCTTCCACCGCCGCCTTGAAGTGCTGGGGTCGAAACCCCGGCGGCGTGGCCAGGATCACGACGTCCACGCCCGAGGCGATTACTTTTTCGAAGGCATCCAAGCCGGTAAATTTCCGTTCCGCCGGCACCTGGATTCGCGACGGCTCCTTCACGGCCTTGGCAATCTCCCGGAGGCCCAACTCGATTCTCGCTGTTTCCAGATCTCCCATGGCGTGAAGGACCGTGTTGGAGTCCGCGGCCATCGCGTCGGCGGCGGCGCCGTTGCCGCGGCCTCCGCAACCGATGACGCCCACCTTGATGGTGTCGCCCGGCGATGCGGCGGAGGACTTGGTGCCGAGGATGGCCGGGGCGGCGATGAGGCCGCCGAGGGTGGCGGCGGTGGAGGTCTTGAGGAAACTGCGACGAGTGGTCGGTGTTGGTTCGATCATTTGCATGGCAGACAGACGTTCATTGGCGGCTTCGTCATCAAACGGGTTCACGAGGCGACGCGCTAATGGGCGCGACGAAACCGGCGTATCCACGTTGCGAACAGAGCCGGCCCTCTTCCTCACTTTATTCCTTGCAACCACGAATGGACACGAATAAACGGGCATTCGTGGTTGAAGCCTACTCTCGGAAATTGCGTGTGGACTTTGGAGCCCCCGTCCCGGCTTGCCAGTGCCGGGCGCACGCGATAGAGTTTCCGCATGAGTACGGTTGCTGAAATCAGCGAGGCCATCGAAAAGCTGGACGTCCGAGAACAGGTCAAGCTTTTAGAAGTCCTGCCGCAGTACCTGAAGATCTCGCCGGAGGATCTGGCGTGGTCGCGCCTGGCGGAGCCGGCGTTCACCTTCTGGGACAACGCCGAGGATGCCATCTACGATCAGCGGTGATCAAACGCATCGGCGCTCTGCCCGCACCCACGCTGGCGGAAGTGATGGCGCAGTTGCGAGGGCTGTTCTAAGGCATCTGAGCCACCAACGACGACGGGGACTGCCGACAAATCAATGGACGACGCCCGCAGTGTGTGCTCCGGGAACAGGATTACGGCCGGCCGAGGCGGAAGAATTGCGTGAGGCCGGAGGGCGGAAGGCTCACCACAATGCGGCCGCCCGCGATGACGGGCGTGACGGCGACGGGCGTCCACTGGTCTATCGGCAGCAGCAGCTCCGGCGACGAGTAAACGCGCCAGCTCGTGTAGGTCGCGGGCCAGGAGAGTTCGATCAGGCCGTCGGCCAGCTCGATGGAGATCAGTGGCCGCGACGTGTCGTCAAGGTAACCGCTGGCGGTCAGTTCCAGGTTGAAGCCCAGGTCGGTGCTCGTCGCATTGATCTGGTGGACTTCCACAGCGACGACGTTGGCGCCCGCCTGCAGGTCGCTGACGGCGATGTTGGTTGGGAAGAAGGTTTGTTCATCGGCCGCGCTGCTGGCGGCGGGTGTCGTGTAGGTGATGGCGCCGGCCGGCATGTTGTCGCGATAGGCTTCGCGGCCGTTAAGATAAACGACGGCGCCATCGTCGCGGGCGAGCTTGAAGAGAAGGTTCGTATAGATGGCGCCCGGTGGGACGACGAATGATTTTCGGAAGTAAATGGTCGGGTACCGCGCGCCGGTCGGGCCGATGTTGATCAGAGTCACCTCGCCATCGCCGCCGGCGCCGAGGCGGGCCGGGCCGGACGGCCAGGAGGTGTCGTTGTAGGTGCGGGCGATCCAAGCCGTACCCTGGCTGACATTTGTGCTGAGGTATTTCCAGACCGAATTGCTCGGGATCAATGTGGTTGAGATGGCCTGCCGCACAACGTGGATGGAGAGCGGCGAGGAATCGACAGTGTAGCCGCGGCCGTCCGTCATGCGCGCGAGCATCGTGTGTGGGCCGACGCCGGACATCACCCAGGTGAAGTGGAAAGGCAGGCTGTTGGTCTCCCCCAGCTTGACGCCATCGGCGAACAGTTCGACCTTCGCGACGCTCTGGCCGGTGCCGGCGTAGGCCGTGCCATCGAACGCGACCGTGGCCGTGCTGAGGAAGCTCGAACCGTCCACTGGCGAGGTAAAATAGACCCGCGGCCCGGTTGTGCCCATGCCGATGAGTTGCAGGTTGAACCCGGCGTCTGAACTGGTGACGGTGGCCTGGTGCAACTCGACGGCGACGAGGTTGCTGCCGGTGATGAGATTCAAACCGGCGACGGGGACGACGGTCTCGAAGAAGGTGGTCTCGTCCGGCGTGTTGACCGTTGTCGAAGCCAGGGTGCCGGCGGTGATCGCGCCCGCGGGCATGTTGCTGCGATAAAGTTCGACGCCGTTCAGATACACCACCGCGCCGTCGTCGCGCTGAAGCAGGAAATTCAATTCCGAGAGCACGAAGGGGTTCGCGACGTTGAACCAGCGCCGGAAGTAAAAGCTGACGCGGCCCTCGGTGAGCAGCGTCGCTTCGCCATCCAATCCGAAACCGAAGCGGGCCGGAGCAACGGGCCAGGTGGTGCCGTTGAAGGCGGTGCCCTGCCAGCCCGCGGCGACCGCCGTCGAGTTGTCCCAGTAATTCCACGCCGCGCCGGCGGGGATGAACGTGGTGAAGACGGGCGCAGTGGGCGGCGGCGGATACCCGACCGTGATGGAGACCGGTGGGCTTGTGAGCATCCATCCGGCGCCGTATGTCGCGCGGGCGGTGAGCGTGTGCGCGCCGACGGGAGGGTTGGTCCACGTCACATTGAACGGACTCGTCAACGACTGGCCGACCTTCGTCGAGCCGGCGAAGTACTCGACCAACGTGACGGGCGACGGCGCGGCGGCGAACGCGGAGAAACCGACTTTGGCCGGGGAGTTATAATGGGTCCCATTGGCCGGGTTGGCCAGATACATCCCATTTGCGGTGTTTGTGGCGGCCAGGCCGGTGAGCGACAAGTCAAAGCCGAGGTCGCTGCTGTTGGCGGACGCCTGGTGAATTTCGACGGCGAGGGTGTTTCGTCCGGCGACGAGGCCAGCCGTGCCGAGGAGCAATTCGACCGGCGTGGTTTCCAGTGCGCCATCGACCGTCGCCGTGGCCAGCGAGTTCCAACTCACCAGGCCGTCCTGAAGGTTGTTCCGATAAATCTCGACGCCGTTCAAATAGACCGCGGCGCCGTCGTCGCGTGCGAGTTGCAGGAACAGGCCGCTGAAAGCCGCGGAGTTCGCGACCGAGAACGTCTTGCGGAAGTAAGTCGTGATGTGTCTGGCATTGGCGTTGGCGCCGAAACTGACCGTTGTCAGTTCGCCGTCGCCGCCGTAGCCCAGGCGGGCCGGGCCGGACGGCCACCCGTGGTCATTGTAGCCGGGGGCAGTCCAGGCCGTGCCGAGGTCCACTCCTTCGTCCATGTAGTTCCAGATGTCGCCGAACGAAATGAGGGCCGTGCCGGCTGGCGGCGGGAGGATGGTGACGTTGACCGGCCCGCTGGCGACGCTGCCACTGGCGCTGTCGATGGCGACCGCGGTGAGGGCGCGCGCACCAGACGGCACATTTGGCCAGGCAAGGGTGAACGGCGGCACGGTCGCCGCGCCAATGAGCGCGCCGTCGCTGTAGTACTCGATTCTCGCCAGGCCAAGCGTGCCGCCGACCACGGCTTGCGCGGACAGCGTGAGACTGCCGGGAAGCGGAATGGTCGCGCCTTCCGCGGGCGCGACGAGCCAGCAACCGCGGGAACGGTTCGTGGAGGCCAGCGCCGTGAGACTGAGGTCGAAGCTCAAGTCGGACGAATCTGGTGCGCTTTGATGGACTTCGACGGCGAGAAGGTTTGTGCCGGGTTGAAGTAACGCGGGATTGAGGTTGAAACTGTAGAATATCGCGCCGTCATCCGATGCGCCGGCGGAGGCCAGGGTCGAGTAGCCAATCGCGCCGGCCGGCATGTTGTCTCGGAGCAGTTCCAAGCCGTTCAATTGAACGACTGCGCCGTCGTCGCGCTTGAGGTGGAGGGCGAGGTTGGTGATCGCGCCGGGGTCGTTGACGCTGAAGGCGCGCCGGAAATAAACCGCGGGGTAACGATTGGCGCTCGGTCCGCCGTTGATGGTCGTCGCCTCGCCGCCGTCCCCAAAGCCCAATTCCGCCGGGCCGGACGGCCAAGCCGAGTCGTTGAAGCCGAGCGTTGGCCAGGAGGCGGGCTGCGCGACGTTGGTGGCCATGTAGCGCCAGGTCGAACCGGCCGGCACCAGCGCGAGCGACACGGGCAGGGTGACCGGCTGCGCAACGGTGATGGCGACCGGCGGCGACGTGCGACGGATGCCACCGCTGGTCGTCGCGACGGCAGAAAGAATATGCCCGCTGGTGGACGGGTTGCTGAGCAGGAAACTGTAGGGCGCCGTGGGGTCCTCGCCCAGCTTTATCGCGCCGTCGAAGAACTCGACGTTGGTGAAGGCGCCGACGGTGATGAGGGCGTTGGCAGTTAGCGTGACGTTCGCGGGCGTGGTGAAGACCGCGCCGTTGTCCGGGCCGGTGAGATAGACCGAGTAGGCTTGCACGACGTTGGTCGCGCTTTCGGCAGTGAGGCTCAGATCGAAGCTTGCGTCGGACGTGTCGGGGGCGCCCTGGTGGAGTTCGACGGCGAAGACGTTCGTGCCGGCGCGAAGGAGACTGGCGTTCACGGGGAAGAAACTCTGCGAGTCCACGGAAGCGGAGGCGAAGTTAGTGTAGCCCACCGGACCTCCAGGCATGTTGCTGCGGAAAACTTCCACGCCGTTGAGAAAAACAATCACGCCGTCGTCGCGCAGGACGTTCACGGAAAGATTCGTGTAGAGGGCGGGATTGGCGACGGTGAACGCGCGGCGGAAGTAAGTGGTGGTGTATTTGGCACTGGCGTTCGGACCAAAGCTGATGATGGTGGCCTCGTCGCCTTCGCCGTAGCCGAGTTGGGCGGGGCCGGAAGCCCACGCGGTGTCGTTGAAATTGGTCGCGATCCAGGCCGTGCCCTGGTCGCTGCCGTTGTCGAGATATTTCCAGGTCGAGCCGGCGGCGAGGATGGTGAGGGGCGGCACCGGCGTGCCGACGATGAAATCCCGGTTGGCCGCGTTGGGGCCGACCGTCACCGGATTACTGAAGAACGGATGGATGAACAGCGTCGTGCCCGTCACTGGCTCGAGGGCGCTTAACGTGTAACTCCCCGCCGCCAGGGCGGTGATCGTGTAGGCCCCGTCGCCGTCGGTGTAAGCGAAGTGGGTCGCGTCGGCGGAAACCTGGATGCCGGTCAGCGGCCGGTTCTGGCCGGTAAAAACGCGCCCGCTGATGCGGAAGGTGGACGGGCTGCCGACGCGCACGACAACCGAGTCGCGGCCGACGCCGCCTTTCATGTCGCTCACGACGCATTGCACCGTGTATTCCCCGGCGGCGGGAAAGGCGTGGGGGATCGTCGCGCTGTTCTCAACGCTGAAACTGTCATCATCGAACGTCCAATGATAGGCGAGCGGATCGCCGTTCGCATCGGCGGCCCTCGCGCTGAACGTGACAGACTGGCCCACGCCAACATTAGTCGAACTGGCACTGACGACGCAGGCGGGCGGCTGGTTCGCCGGGAAGGAGCCGGTGTTAACCACCACCTCGATGGATTCCGGAAACGTGTGTCCCTTGCCGACAGGCGTGACGTGCAAGCCGACGGAGGAGTCGCTGAAGGTGCGGCCGATGACGAGGGCGTTGTCGGCCGAGCCGCCGGTCAGGCGCGCGTCGAGCAGGAGGCTGCTCTCGTTGCCGTTGCCGGTCCATAGCAGTTGCACGCCGTTGGGGAGCGCCGTGCCGCTTTTTCGCTGTCGGAATTGGACCCAGTAGTTCTGGGAACCGTTGCGGGCGAATGTCAGCCCGCGCAGGCCGGAGCTGGTATCGAGGTCAAAGCAATAAAGCCGGTACTTGCCGCTGCCGAGCGCGTTGAGATTGGCGACGTCTGAGTCAGGAATCCAGCCGAGGTAATTCTTGTAGCGGCTGTTGTATTGGTTGGGATTGCCGCCGCCACCCATCGGATCGTCGCCGTCGCCGTACTCGACGCTGCTGCCGGCGCCGATGAGGGTGCGCGGGGCCGTCTGCCAGAAGTTGGCGTGGTTGAGGCCCAGGTTGTGGCCGAACTCGTGGCCGGACGTGGCCGCATCGAAGTAGCCGTTGGCCAGGTGAAAACCGACGCCGCCGACACTGCCCAGTCCCGCGTAGCTCGCCGCAGGCCGGCTGCCGGTGACGTAATACACAAAGTCGTAGTCCGCGCTGTCCATGCCGTAATTGGTCCGCGCGACGTTCTTGATGGCCGTGAAGGTCGAGCCGAGGCCGGCCGAATAGCTGGTGACGCTGCCCGGCATGAGGATTTCCGGTGAGATGTCCGAGCCTTGGCGCAGCGGGGCGAAGACGAGTTTGCCATAGGACAATTGGAACATGTAGTTGCTGAAGTTGGCGAAGTGGACCAACGCAGAATTAGTGCTCAGGGCCACGGGTTGATCGGACCAGTAGGGACGCAGCGTCAACATTCGCTTGCGGCCTTCGGTATAGCTCGAGGCGGCGGTGCCTTCGCTGGCGGGCTGGAAGAAGGCTCCGCCTTCGAGTCCGGACGCCGCGATGGCTCGCGCCACCCAATCCGCCGCGTGGGCCTGGCCGCAAAACGTCCTGATGTCGCCCGCGAGCTGCACGGCCGTTTCCTCCGCGTTGATCGTCCAGGGCTGGCCGGACACCGAGCAGACCGGCTCCGGCTGCCGAGCATGGCGGCGGGCCTGTCGCCAGTAAGCGAGCTCCGCCGCGTCGAGCACGCGCGCCGGCGACTCGCTGAGCGCCAGGAGGAACGGCGCAGGCTCAAGCCCGTTGGCTGCGGGCGGACGCGGCGACGCAGCCGCCGGCACTCGAATGCCGTTGAGCGGCACGCCTGTTTTCGTGATGAAGCGCAGGCCCTTGCCAAATGTGAACGCCTGATGCCGTTGGCCATCGATCACCGCGAAGCGCAGCACCGGTGTGAGACCCTCCTGGCTCCCAGGCACAGGCCGGAAGGCCAGCACCTCCAGATCCCCGGTCGCGTTGACCGGTTGTTCGAGCAGCGCCTTTACCGCGTCCGGCATCCGGTCGCGCACGGACTGAGGAACGGCCAGCTCGAGGGCGCGCTGGGGATTGGATTGAATTAGCTCGGCCATCGCCGTAAGCCTCGCGCGCGCCAGCGCAACGCCGTCAGCCTCTATCGTGGCGACAGCCTGGGGAGTCGCCCCCGTGTAGCGCCTGGTCCAGTCCGCGAACTGCGCAAACGCCGGCTCCGGCACCGGGCGCGACCAGAGTTCCTGCTGGCTCGGTGGCAGGGGTCGCTGGGCGGGACCGGGCACGACGGGCGGCGGACCAGCCACCGGCAATGGATCGACGGCGTTCCCCGGTTGGCGCCGTGGAAGCAGCACCGTTCCGAGCAAGACAAGGAGGAGAACGAGGACAAAAAGTCCGCCCAGTATTCGAGATCTCATGATTTACTGCGAATGCGAATGGAAATTCATAACGCAAAAGCCCCGTCATGACAATAGCCGGAATTGAGCAGACAAGCGGGCCGGCTCGTGGGACGCTCAACGTCGCAACACGGACGCCGTGAGCTTCCAGCGAAGATTCCGCGAAAACCGCAGGGCCGCCATGACCGGCGCGGCGGCGGCGGCGCTGCTGGGGGCGATGTTCCTCATCTTTCCAATTGGCGCGGGACTGGCCCATTTGAGCTATGACCTGGCGCTGACCGTTCGCCCGC
>CAZZAQ010000082.1:317-10799 GCA_964652165.1 uncultured Bifidobacterium sp. | reverse complement strand
AGCGCGTCCCTACCAAGCTCATTGTCTCGATGCGCGATTCCGAGATCGTCGAGGCTTCCCGGGATCAGGCATGGTCCCCGTAGACCATCCCGACGGCGCGAAAGGTATTCAGATGCGCCTCGACGACTCTTGTGATGTCGCGCGCATAGCCGCCCGCCAGTACCCACGCTACGGGCAGGGCGTGGTGCCGGGCGAACTCGAACACGCGACGATCCCGTTCCAGCAGGTTGGCGTGCGACAATGCCAAAGGCGAGTAAGGATCCTCTTGCAACGGGTCCGCGCCGGCCTGGTAGAGCAACAAATCCGGTTTGCCGCGCTTCAACAGCCCGGGAAGATGTTGATCTAGTATTTCGTTCAAACGCCGACCATCGCAGCCCGCGGGCAAGGTCACGGAAACATGGTTCGGCCCGTCGGTGTGACGCCGCACGGTGACATCGTTGTAGGCCTCGTTGTCCTGATAGTCACTGCCATAGATGGAAAGCGCCGCCAGCCAGGGACGTGTCGCCGCCAGCGACGCCGTGCCGTTGCCGTAGTGAAGGTCCAGGTCCAGAATCGAGACGGTCCGTACTTCGCCTTGGGCCTTCAGCGCGTCCGCCGCCACGACCAGTCCGTTGAACGTGCAGAAGCCTTCGCCGTGATCGGCGTGAGCGTGGTGGAATCCACTGGCCAGTGCGGCCGCCACACCATCGCGCAACGCCTGCCGCGCCGCCGCCACGCAGGCGCCGTTGGTCAAACAAACCGACGGGAACAGTTGCGGACTCCAGGGAAATTTCTGCGACTCGGCCAGCGCGCGCGGAATGCCCGTGCGCACAGCGTTGATGTACTCGGGGGTATGCACTCGGCGAAGTTCCTCCTCCGTCGCAGGCGCCGGTTCCGCCAGATGAACGCCGGGGAAGGCTTTCAACACATCGGCCACGAGCGCGAATTTGCGCATGGGCATGATGTGATCGCCAATCGGCGCGGCGAATCCCGGATGGTAAAACGCTGTGATCATCGGGTCGGCGCCATCAGGGGGATTTCGGCGTCGTCGCCGGGATAGTCTCGCAGGCTCCGCCAGACGACCGCCATGTCTTGCTCGCGAAAGCCCGTCCCATACATCCGATAAAGGCATTCCACGATGTGCCGAAGTTCCACGCCTCGGATGACCTGCTCCTCCTCCCGTCCGACGCGGCGGAGAATCAATCCGAAGGGCAACGGCCGTGGTCCACCGCTGGCGTCGATTTGCCCAGGCGGCCGAAAGTCCGGCTGAAAATAGTTCACCGAAGCGGGCTCCACTTTCTTGAACCCCGCCTTTTCGTAAGCCGCAAGACGGGTCAGGCGATTGGGCATTTGCGGATCGGGATGCTCCATCTCGGCCACGAGCGTGATCGGGGAAGCTACAGGGTATCCCGCTGCCACCAGGCAGGCGCGGGCTGTTTGAATCGGCCATGCGCGAAGCCAGCCAGCCAGTCCCGTCCGCCGCCACGCCTCATCGACCAACACATGGGACAGATGCACGACGGCCTGTGGCGCCTCGCATTTGTGCGTCACCACCGCCGTATGATCCCGCACCGCGACGAACCGGCCTTGCCGGCGAACCATGACCAACTCGTAGCGCAACCAGCAGTCGCCTGTTTTCGTGGCGGGATGCCAGGCAAGACGTCGCTCGATGACGTCGCGTGATTCCATTTCCTGGTGTGGGCCGAACTCGTTCCACAGCCGTTCGTAGGCCGGGGCGAAACGCGGATCGCGGCCCGAGCCAATACGGGCGACATCGAGTTCGCGGCGATCCAGCTCCAACGATTTGGCATCGCCGGGGGCCAGGTCGGCTGGAATGAACTCAACTGCGCTGTCGGCGTCCGCCATCGCCCCAACCTTCGCTGCAAGGGCGCTGGGTGACCATCAAAAATGCGCGCAAGGACTGCGCCGGGGCGCAAATCAGTTCTTGAACGAACGCCTGCCAATCCCAAAGGGATTGCGTCTCAAAGCCCAGGGTTGCGAGGAACGAGCTACCCTGGGACAACCGTCAGAAAAGCAAAACCCCAACGGGGTTTCGTCTCGGGCGAACACAGGGCGCGTAGCCGCAACCCCGTTGGGGTTGTTGCTTCTCGCGCCTTACACCCAGGGTAGCTCGTTCCTCGCAACCCTGGGCTTCGTTGCGGAATCCCGTTGGGATTCATAGTGAAGAGGCCTTTCAAAATCTGATTTGCGCCCGCTGCTCCGAATCCGCGTGAATCTCGACGAACACCGCATCGCTTTTTGCCTTGGAGCCTACTTCGACGACGTAGGCCATTTAACAAAGCGCGGCTTCCACTGTTCAAACTTGCCGGCGAGGTCCTCCCGGCGAGCCTGGCGCAGGTCGCGCATGATCTGAGGATTGTGGGCTGTCAACCAGTCCTCCAATTCATCCAGGGTGTCCACGGATTCAAGAACTGAGATTGGAATCTCTACCGTAGCGGCCTTCATGCGGGAGGACTGTAATGCATGAGCCGAGGATGGCAAGTCCAACGCTGCTCGCAGAAGCCTTGGAAAGCCAAAGGGCAAGACCTCTGCCGTCCTTTCGGTTTTCATTTCTCCAGACTTCCCCGCTGGCCGGTGCTGCTGCACCCCACGATTACATCAGGCATGGGTGGGACGTTGCGCCCGGATTTGGCAAGCTGGCGGTCCTGTGTTTCACTGTCGGCATGAACGAGAAGACGCTCAGGCAATTGCAGGAGGCCGACAGGTCGTTTCATATCCACCCTTTCACGAATCACCAGGAGATGCACGCCCAGGGCACGCACGTGATCGTGTCCGGCGACGGCTGCTGCCTCACGGACGAAACAGGCAAACGCCTGCTCGATGGCCTGGCTGGCCTCTGGTGCGTCAACGTAGGCTATGGCCGGCGCGAGATCGTTGACGCGGTGAACGAGCAGATGCGCCGGTTGCCTTACTACTGCTCGTTCTTTAACACTACCAACGAACCCGCCATCCGGCTGGCCGAACGGCTGGCCCGGCTGGCGCCGCCACGCCTCCAGCACACGCTATTCAGCAACTCCGGCTCCGAAGCCAACGAGACCGCTCTGAAAATCATCCGCGCCTGGCAAAAGCTTCGAGGCAAAACCGGAAAGACCAAGGTCCTTTCACGGACGTTCTCCTATCACGGTGTGACGCTCGCCACCGCCAGCCTCACGGGACTGCCTAATTGCAACGAGCCATTCGACCTGCCCTTGCCGGGATTCGTCCACGTGCCCGCGCCGCATCCGTACGGCGTGAACAGTCCGCTCGATCCAGCCGCCTACGGCAGATGGTGCATCGACGAAACGGCCCGCATCATTCGGCGCGAAGGCGCCGAAACTATCGCGGCGATGTTCGTCGAGCCTGTGCAGGGCGCGGGCGGCGTCATCGTCCCGCCCGACGGCTATCTGCCCGCGCTGCGCCAGCTTTGTCGCGGGAACGACATCCTGTTTGTCGCCGATGAAGTCATCACTGGCTTTGGCCGATTGGGCGCGTGGTTTGCCAGCGCGCTCTGGGAATTGGATCCGGACCTTATCACCCTGGCCAAGGGGATCACCAGCGGCTATTTGCCCCTGGGCGCGACCTTGGTCAGCGATGAGATAGCCGAGACCGTGATCCGGTCGGGATACTTCTCGCACGGGTTCACTTATAGCGGCCATCCCGCCACCGCGGCGGCGGCATTGGCGAACCTGGACCTGCTCGAACGTGACCAACTCATTCCGCGCGTGCGCGACGAGATCGGCCCTTACTTCCGGCGGAAGCTGCGAGAGTTCGCGGGGCACCCCGCGGTGGCCGAAGTGCGCTCAGACGGTCTGATCGGCGCGCTGGAACTGTTGCCTCGGGACGGCAAGGCCGGCCTGAACCCGGCCAACCCCCTCGGCGCCAAGGCGGCCCGACTCGCGCGTGAGGAGGGAGTCATCGTGCGCGGCATTCGCGATCTGATCGCGGTGTCTCCCCCGTTCATCATCACGAACGAAGAGGTCGATCAACTCTTCGCGGCACTCCGGCGTGCGCTGGAGCGGCTTTGGGCATAGCCATCCGGAAGCGCTACCGATCATTTTCCCATTGAGGAATCGCGCTGTCCGCCGATGCAGAGGTGGATACAGAACATGGCGATCGACACGCCGGAACATCAACTGCACCACGTCCTCATCGTGGACGACGAGGAAATCGTGCTGGCTGCGCTGCGGGAACTGCTCTCGCGCGAAGGCTATCAGGTCTCCACCGCGCCCCGGGCCGAGGACGCCCTGGCGCTTCTCGAACAGCAGGCGTTCTCGGTGGTCCTTACGGACCAGCAGATGCCCGGGCTCACAGGCCTCGAGTTTCTCGCGCGAGTGAAAGCGCTCCAGCCGGACGCGACGCGCATCCTGATCACGGGCGCGGTCAATCTGGCCATGGTGATCGACTCGATCAACAAGGGGGAAATCTACCGTTTCGTCGTCAAACCGTGGCTGCGCGAGGAGCTGCTGGCGACCGTGAGCAATTCCGTGCAGCGCTACGAGATGATCTGCAAGAGCGCCGCGCTGATGGCCACCACGATGGCCATGAACGCGGAGCTCAAGAAGGCCAACGCCGCGCTCAACCAGAATCTTCAGCGATCCGTCGAGCTTTGCCTTAGAACGATGGAGACGTTCTACCCGACACTCGGCTCGCAGGCCCGGCGCGTACATGGGCTGTGCCGCGCGATGGCGGACGGGCTGCGCTTGTCGCGCGAGGAGCGCGAAGTGCTCGAAGTCAGTGCGTGGCTGCACGACGTCGGACTGGTGGGCGTGCCCCGGGCGATCATCCGGCGCTGGGAACGCTCTCCTGACACCCTGTCGACCGCGGAGAAAGCGCTGGTGCAGCAGCACCCGGCCCTGGGGCAGGAGTTGGCCAGCTTCGTGCACGACCTCGAGGACGTCGGCTTGCTCATCCGCGCGCATCACGAGCGCTTCGACGGGAAAGGATTCCCCGACAAGCTCAAGGGCGACGACATCCCGTGGCTGGCGCGGCTGCTCGCGGTCGCGGTCGGTTACGCGGAAAGCCCGCGCGACGGGGCGGCGGCCATCGAGCGGGTGCAGGCGGGCAAAGGAAAGGCCTTCGATCCCGAGGCGGTGAAGGCCTTTCTCCGCTGCCTGCCCCAGGCGAGCGTGCCGCGGCGGGAGCGGGAAGTGGGGGTGACTGAACTGAAGCCCGGGATGGTGCTCGCCCGCGGTGTTTACTCGCGCCACGGCGTGCAAATCGCGCCGGACGGGCAGAGCCTGACCGAGGCGTACATCGAGAGGATTCTCCGGCATCATCGCCTCAAGCCGCTCGCTCAGTCTCTGTTGGTTTACGCCTGAGGATTTTTCTCGACTGCGACGGAGAAATGGCTTATGCATCCGGCCCGTGAGTCCGATGGTACGGCGGTGAGGCCCGCAACAACGCACGCAGTTGCGGGCGGCTTTCTCGAGCAGGGATCAGAGTGCTAAGGCACAATTGAATTTCTTCCCACGGAAGGCAACACCCAGCTGTGCTTTTTCTGTTGGCCTGGATCGGTTCGATAGGATGTGTAGACCGCCCTGACGGGCAACCTCAACGACTCAACCTGGAATCTCCCGCAGCGCCACCCGCCCAAGCCCCCGCTGCGGGGAAAAGTCCGCCGCGACGGTGGCATCGCCTGCCCAAGACCCCGTCGCGGCGGCAATTTTTCCCGTCGTGCGACATTTCTTCCGGGCGTTGGGAAAGAACTGCCGGAGCAAAACCGGCCGTGCCGCGGTTCCGGCGCACTCTTTCCGGCTGCGGATTCAATCCGGAACGCGTACGCCAAGGGTTTCATCATTCTACGCCCGCCTCCGGTCCGCAGTCCTGCCTGGCTGGCACAGCCGCTGCTGGACGTTGCCTCGCATGGAAAGACTGCCGGACTCCGAAAACTCACGCGGCCCAAATGGGGAGGATCCCGGCCGCCCACCGCCAGGATCGGCGAAGCCCGGCCGCCTCGCCGCTCATCGGAAGGCCAGGAATGGAGCGGCAGAGCGGTCCACGGAAAACGCGGGCCGGTCGAGCCCCAGGCCTTCGCCTGCGCCGCCACTCGTGGAAGCCGATCCGGCGGTCGAGCAACTGAAACAACTCCTCCTGGCCGAAGCCGGCCGGTTCCGACAAAACACCTCCGTCTCCATGTCGGTAGTGATCTGCATGGATGAACAGACAGAACTGCTCGTGCATTTCACGCAACGGAATGGCGGAGTCCACGCCAGCGCGCGTTGCGAGCGCGGCAACACGCAACAGTTGAGCACCCTCTGGCCCGCCCTCCAGGAGGCGCTCGCGCTGCGCAGGGTTCAGCTCACGCCGTTGCGAAGCGCTTTCCCAGACCGCTTTCTGGCCGCACCTCCTTCTCTCGCCTCCCAGCACCCGCAGCGCCGGAGAAGGAAACGCGGCGCTCCGACACGCCGGCCCGACTGGGAGACTTGGGCCTAGTCTTCTGTAGGGCTGCCCAACCCGGAGGGCGAGATTCCTGCCTTTCAGCGTAGCTGCGACCGTGAGGTCGCGGGACGGGGACGCTGGAGGATGGGCGACCGCATCGAGTTCGTTTCCCCCTGGTCAGAATCTCAGTGTCCGCCGCTTCTCTGTGGTTCAACCCGGAGGATGAGTCGATTGATCCACAGAAGAGCGGCGGCCTCAGAGACTCTTGCATGGGCATCCAGCCCGCGATCTCAAGATCGCAGTTACGCTCGCTTACCGCCCACGCTGCCGGCCCGGCAATTCGTTCCCGCCAAACGGAACAAACATCCTGCACTGAATGCCGCACGACTCGCAGGCCGCTGGCTTCGCTGTTTGCAATTACCGCGAAACATTCGGCTTTCCCGGCGTTCGCGAAGATCTCGGCGCTGGCGCGATGGCTGGCAAAGCCTTTGCTAACCACCACCCGCAATGGCGCACAACCTGACAACAACGCTCGAATTCGTTCCACCTTCAGCCCAAGCGCTGCGGGCGCTGGCTCGCTCACTGAAAAGATCGGCCCGCCCGACCCCCACCTTAATTCAATGAAAGTCCTTGCCAAATCTCGCCGCACCCCCCTTCGCCGGCGCCGCGCGTCCGCGCTGGCCAGCCGCCGCCGCCGCGCCACACGTGGACTGCGTTCGAGGCTGACCTCGCTGCGCAAGCCCGCGGCCAAGCCGCCCCGCAAATCCGCCTCCCGGCGAAGAGCTTCGCTGATTGTGAAGCTCCCCGCTTCGGGTCGGACACCGGCCCGCAAGCCTCCCTCGCGCAAGTCCCCCATCCCGGAAGTTTGGACGCGCTACGCTAGCTCCGGCCAAGGCAGCAAAATCGAAGCGGACATCGTTCACCAATACCTGCCCCTGGTGAAGACGGTGGTCGGCCGTCTGGCCATGACGCTGCCGGCCCACGCCGCAACCGAAGACCTCTACAGTGCCGGACTCGTCGGCCTGCTCAACGCCGTGCGCCGGTTCAACCCAAGCACCGGCGTGCTCTTCGAAACCTACGCCCGCGTCCGCATCCGTGGCGCCGTGTTCGACGAACTCCGCCGCCTCGACTGGGTGCCGCGTTCCGTGCATGACAAGGCCCGCAAGGTCGAGTTCGTCATGCGCGCGCTCGAACAAAAGATCGGCCGACTCCCAACGAACCTCGAAATGGCCGCCGCGCTCAATATTTCCGAAGAGGAATACGAACAACTGCTCAGCACCATAAAACCCGCAACGTTTGTGTGCCTGGACTCGGTGCGCAACGCCGAACAGGAAGGTGAAGCCACACAGCACGAGGCAATAGCCGACGCCTCGCAGCCCGACCCCGGCTATTCGACCGCGCGCGGCGAGATGGCCAACATCATCGTCCGGCGCCTGAAGCATCTTCCAGAAGTGCAACGCAAGGTGCTTGCCCTCTATTACTTCGAGGACCTCCGCCTGCACGAGATCGCCGAAGTGTTCGGCGTGACCGAATCGCGCATTAGCCAGATTCACTCGGCGGCGGTGCTCGCCTTGCGCAGCTACCTTCAGAAACACGATACCGTTCGGGAAGCCGCATAGACCGGAATCCACACCCAGGCGCCCCCGACCGAGGCAAGTGAAAGGCTGATGACCCAGGAACTCGAACAACTGCTCGCCGCCCTGCGCGAGGAGCTGAAGCATTACGGCGAATTGCTTGCGTTGTTGGAGCAGCAGCGCAACAGCGTGCACGGCAGCGCCCCCGACCGGACATTCTACGCAACGACCGCCATCCAGCACCAGGCCGAAGCGACCCTCCAGGCCCGCCGCGTTTCCGAAACGAGCCGCCGGGCGCTTGCCCGCGAGCTGCGTCAGGACGAGAGCGCGACCGTTCTCCAACTCACGCCGCTGGTCCCGCCGCAATTCCGGCCACTCCTCCAATCCCTCATGGAGGAAAACTATACCCTTTTCCAGTCGGTGCAATGGGCAGCCCGCGAAAACCATGTACTGCTCAGCCGCTCGGTCGCTTCAATGGAGGAGTTCCTCGACCTCCTGTTCGACGGCGAGCCGCCAGTCGCAGCGTGAGTGCAGGACGCCAGGACAGATTTGCCGCAGGGGCCATCAGAAAGGCGATTTTTGCCCGGTCCGGATGGCTTCGCTTCCAGACATGGCTCGCAAACACAATTCCGCGCAACACACGCCGCCGCCGCAAGATAGCACCAGGAGATCGAAGCCTTGGCAGTCGGCGCCTCCTTGGTGGCATTGCCTTTGCTAAACAGCTCCCGGAATGAAGAACGTCAGGACCGACGCCCCGCAGATGCCGACGAAGTCGGAGCTCACGCTGAAATTTCCCAACGGCATTCTGGGCTTCGACCAGGCAAAAGAATTCTCCTTGCATCCCGCAGCGCCCGGCTCGCCCTACCTATGGCTGGAACTGGCAAGCCAGCCTGGACACGGCTTCGTGGTCGTGGCGCCTGCCAGTTGCGCGCCGGGCTACGCGCCGGACATCAGCCACCCGGACGTCAAGTTCCTCGGGTTGGAATCGCCGGACGACGCGTTTGTGCTGAACATCGTGACCCTTCGCGCCAGCGGCGAAGCGACGGCAAACCTCCGCGCCCCGCTGGTCCTCAACCGCCACACGCTCGTGGGCAAGCAATGCGTGCCGGCCAACGTCAGCACTTTCAACATTCAGCACCCCATTCAACCCCTGGCCGCCGCGGCCGCGTGAGATCCGGATCGTCCAACCCATTCCCTCCATGCTTGTCCTCTCCCGCAAGGTCAACGAAAACATCGTCATCGACGGCCGCATCATCGTGAAGGTCGTGCGCACCGAAGGCAACCTGGTCAAGATCGGCATCCAGGCCCCGCCGGAGGTGCCGGTGCATCGCCTCGAGATTTACGAGGAGATCGAACGGAGCAACAAGGCCGCCCTCACCCCCCTGCCGGCCACTCTGTCGAACCACCTCCCGAAAGCCGCGGGTCAGTGAGCCCTGCGTCTCAATCTTACTCTTACTCTTACTCTTAATCTTAATCTTACTTGCCAGACTTCCGGAGAGGTTCGGCCTAAGATTAAGATTAAGATTAAGATTAAGATTAAGAGTAGGAGTAAGAGTAGGAGTAAGAGGCCGCTTCCTTCCAGTGGTTGCCCCGCCTCCCGGCTTCTGCTACACAAGGCCCCCATGAACCCGACGCCCCCCGGCCCGTCTGATATCCACAGCGAAGCCTTCCTGCACAGCTTGAAGAAACGCCAGCTCAAGCTCTCCATTGCCTGTGCCGCGACCTTTCTCATCGCCCTGCTCGGCCTGCCGCTGCTGAACTACTACGCGCCCGAACTGATGGCGCGGCGTTTGTTCGGCTTCACCCTCACCTGGTTCATTCTGGGGGTGATGTTTTTTCCGTTCGTCTGGATCGTCTCCTGGCTCTTCATCCGCCGGTCGATCGGACTGGAGGAGGCGGAGGTGGCCGAGGTGGCCGAGGTGGCAGAGGGGCAGAGGGGAAAAGGAGAAAAGGAGAAATAAGCACTATGAACACGATTCGCAAAATCACGCACCACTGGCAGTTGGATGTTTACAAGCTCTCCATCGAGGCGGCGATGCGCATCTTCGAACTGACGAAGCGCTTCCCGAAGGAAGAGATGTATTCGCTCACGAATCAGATCCGTCGTTCTTCCCGATCCGTTTCCAGCCACATCGCCGAAGGTTGGCGCCGCCGCCGCTACGAAGCCGCGTTCTGCGATAAGTTGAACGGCGCAGAAAGCGAGTCTGCGGAAACCCAGGTCTGGATCGAATACTCCGTCCGTTGCGGCTACCTCTCTCGAAAGGAAGGCCGTGAGATTCATCGAAGCTGTGACCGCATCATTGGCAAGCTCGTCGTAATGCAGGCCCGACCGGAGCCGTGGCTGCTCCCTCATTCAAACCGGCGCGCGTAGTCCCCCACCCCTCTGCTCCTTTTCCCCTCTGCTCCTTTTCCCACGATGCACATCGACCCCTGGATCCTCACCTTCAGTGCCGCCACCGTCCTCGTCACCATCTGGATGGGCTTCTGGTCCGCCAGGAGATCCAAGACCGCCAGCGACTTCTTCGTCGCGGGACGCAGCGTGAGCGTGGGG
>CAZZAQ010000082.1:0-307 GCA_964652165.1 uncultured Bifidobacterium sp. | reverse complement strand
GCCAGCGCCATCTCCGGCGAATACCTTTCCGCCGCCAGCTTCATGGGCGTGGCGGGCATGGTGATGTCGAGCGGCTACGACGCGTTGTGGTATCCGGTCTGTTACGCCTGCGGCTACCTGTTCCTGCTGCTGTTCATCGCCGGGCCGTTGCGGCGGTTCGGGGCCTACACGATACCTGACTTCGCCGAGGGGCGGTTCGACTCGCCGCTGTTCCGCAAGATCGCCGTCGTGTTCGTGCTGTTCATCGGGTTCTTCTACACGATGCCGCAGATGAAAGGCGCGGGGACGACGCTGGCCTACATTTTCC
>CAZZAQ010000081.1:10320-10828 GCA_964652165.1 uncultured Bifidobacterium sp. | reverse complement strand
CGCACACGAGCAGGCGCGTTGGGTTGGCGGCGGCGGCGAGGAGCATGGATGATGTCAGTCGGAGCGGTGACCGTGCAGATGAATGAACCCCTCACCCCGGCCCTCTGCCCGTCGGACGGGGAGAGGGAGTCACGCCGGCCGTTGGTTCTGTTGTCGCACCCGGGCAGCGACGCCGTCGCGCTGACGGCCATTCTCCCTCTCCCCCTCGGAGGGGGAGAGGGCCGGGGTGAGGGGGAACCGTTCGCACGATGATCGCGCGGACTCAAATTGTAAGCCGTCGCTCGCGGCCGGCGACTTTCCAACGTTCCACGGCCTGGCCGTCGCGGATCACTACTGCCTCGGAGTGCAATGCAACCGTCGGGCAAATGTGTCGTGGAATGCCGTAGAGCACGTCCCCGACGCCGAATTGGTCGGCCCTCGGTGTCTCAATGACGAGGTGTTCCTCGCTGTGCGCGACGAATTGAGCGTCTTCCAAGGCGAGCAGACGCACGCGGGGGTGCGAGTTCTC
>CAZZAQ010000081.1:3920-10310 GCA_964652165.1 uncultured Bifidobacterium sp. | reverse complement strand
GTGGCGACCAGGGGGTTGGGGCATTGGTGAAAAACGCCGCGCCCGTCGTGCCGGATTGGAGACGTCTTCCCGTGCATCGGCCGCCGCGCACGCACCACCTGACCGCCGAGAGCCGCGGCGATGGCCTTGTGGCCCAGGTCGAGGCAAAGCCGGCGATCGCCGGGCTTGCTGATGACGCGCGTGAGCACGAGCGCGGCGACGAGGAAGTCCAAATCGCGCAGCGTGTCAGCGTAGCCGAAATCCCAGAGGACGCAGGTGCCGGGGCTGCATTCGACATCGCCGCGCCGCGCGTGCATCGGAAACGTCGGTGTGCCGCCGGCGACAAGCACGGGCACGGGCAGGCCGGCGGCCTTTAGCTTGCCACGAAAGTCGAAGATGGGCGCAAACGCCTTCTCGCAAGCGGCGGCGCGGGCAGCGGGGTCGGTGTCGTGGATGTGGCCATCGTAGATGTGCAGCCCGGCGGCGTGCAGTCCTGGCGACGACTCGATGAGTCGATACAGCTCGAACGCGCGCTGCCCAGGCACGATGCCGCAACGGTGCATGCCGCAATTCACGTCGAGCAGCAGCGGAAGGGTCGCTCCGGATTCAGTGAAGAGCTCTGAGAGCCGGCGGACGGCGCTTTCGTCGTCCGCGACGGCGGAAAACTTCGTTCGCGGAAACTGCTGCACGAGCTGGAGCATGCGCACGGCATTCGGACCGACGGGCTGGTAGCCGAGCAGCACGTCGGGCGCGCCGCAACATGCGGTCATCTCCGCTTCGGCAATGGTGGCGCACTTGAATTTCGTGATGCCGGCCGCAAGCTGTCGCTGGATCAGCGCGGGCATCTTGTGCGTCTTCATGTGAGGACGCAGCCGCGCGGGGCCGCCCGCCAGCGCCAGCATACGGCGGATGTTTTCCTCGGCGCGGTCAGGGTAAACGAGCAATGACGGCGATGGAACTTCGGCCGAGTTGGCGACGAGGAACCAGTTGGCCGGCGGAGGAGTCATGGGGAGAGTAAAACGTAAAACGTGAAACGTAACCACCGTCCAACTCGCAAGAAGCGAGACCGATGCACTGTTCGCCTTTACGTTTCACGTTTTACGCTCCGGCGGTTACGCATCGGTCAGCTCGAAAATCGCCTCAATCTCCACCGCGATATTCCCCGGCAACGGGCCCATGCCGACGGCGCTGCGGGCGCCGATGCCGTTCTCGGGTCCCCAAATCTCGGCGAAGAGTTCAGAGCAGCCGTTGATGACTTTGGGGTGGTCGAGGAAATCGGGCGCGCTGTTGACCATGCCGAAGACCTTCACGAGACGCTTCACGCGGTCGAGGCCGCCGAGTTGATCGCGCAACGTGGCCAGAATGACGAGGCCGACCTGGCGCGCAGCGGCCTTGCCCTGGTCGAGCGAGAGGTCGGCGCCGACACGACCGGTGATGAGGGTCTTGTCCGGCTTGAGCGGGCCGTGGCCGGAAACGTAGGCCATGTTGCCGACGATCACGAGCGGACGATAGACGCCGACGGGTTTGGGTGCGGTCGGCAATTCGAGATTCAGTTCCTTAAGGCGGGCTTCGGGGCTCATGACGTGGCAATGGTTCTTTGGATTGCGGCTGCGAGGAGAGATTCAGGCGGCCGGGGCTGGAATTCAAGGATTTGCTGGCGTCGCGCTTGGGTTGACATTCGGACGGATTCCTGTTTCTAATCCTCCTGCCCCAGCCTCCGAGGCGCGATGCTCTCCGCCGGCGTTTGATCTCAAGACCGATTTCCGGCGTTCCCCCGACCGGCCCTGGAATCGATCCGGATTTCGGGGTTGCACGAGGTTGCCGCGCTGGCACGAGCAGAGTATCGTGCGCCAGTCTGCATCCCGCTCCCTCGCCGCACACCGCTCATGGCCGGCGTCGTGGCCGGGCGCGGGCATTGCGGCTGGGCTGCATTATGAAGTTTAGAGTGCTCACGTTGGGCCTTGCGATCCTGGCCGGGAATTGTTTTCCCGGGCGGGCGCAGCAGTTGCAACAGCCCTTTTCCTATTCGCTCAGCCTCGGGCCGGGCTGGAACGCCATCGCCAATCCGCTGATCGTCGGCAGCAACACCCTCGACGAGCTGTTTCCGATCGTGCCCGACGGGTCGATGCTCGCGAAGTTCAATCGAGCCATTGGCGGCTACGAGCTGTTTACATACGATTCGTTCCAGAGGATTTGGATGACCGCTGCCGGGGCGCCCGGCGGCAAGTTGAATCCGGGTGAAGGCGCCTTTCTAAACGTGCCGACGGCGGTTACACTGGTCGTCACTGGCCAGAGGGCCACCCCACATGCGCTGGTGGACGCCGGGTTCGGGCCGAACCTCGTGGGCTGCCAGACTCTCGAACCTTGCAGTTTCGAGGAACTGATGGGGTTTGCACCGCGACCGGGCGACGTGGTGTATCAGTACGACCGGCCTCTGGCGAATCTCGCGCCTGCTCCCGAGACAGGCGCGACGAAGACCAATCGCTTTGGGACGGCCGGGTGGGACGTGGAACCGTTTGTCCAGGGGACAAACGGTGTGTTCGTCGTCCTGGCGACTCGGCCTCGAGTGATGGTGGATCCGCTGCGCCTGAATGTGCCCCTCAACGGCACGGGGAAGTTCACGGCGGTGCCGCTGAACGCCTCGGGGGACTCGCCAACGGCCCTTCAGTGGCGGTTTCAGGGGAACCCCATTCCTGGGCAGACGGGCCTGACGCTGACTCTTGCCAGCGTGCAGCCGTCGAATGCGGGGAATTACTCTGTTGTAGCGCAGTTCGCGTCAGGACCGGTCACAAGCTTGAACGCGCGGCTGACGATTGTCCTGCCGCCGATGATTACCAAGCAACCGCAAAGTCTCACGGTGAACCCGAACAGCGATGTGATCCTCTCGGTCGTCGCGGAAGGCACCGGACCGCTGGCGTTTCAATGGTTGCTCAATGGCAATCCCATCGCGGGCGCGACCGGGCAATCGCTCACCCTCAGCCGCGTGCAGCCGGATCAGAGCGGCGCGTATCGGGTGATTGTGAGCAACCCCGTCGGAGCTGTGGTGAGCGAGGTGGCGTTCGTGAGGGTGGTCACGCAGGAATTGTTTATGAGCGACCGGTTTCCAGGCCTCAGCTTCATCGACACCCCGCGCGGTGTCGCGGAGTCCAGCAACACGCTGGCGACCCTGGAACCGGGTGAGCCGCGGCATGCGCAGAAGCCGGGCGGCCATTCGGTCTGGGTCAACTTCGCCTCGCCGGGGCCGGGCATTATGACGCTCCGGACCCGCGGCAGTTCCTTCGACACGCTGCTGGCGGCCTACCTCGGCAACGACGTGGCCAATCTCATGGAGGTCGCGTCGGACGACGACGGCGGAGGGTTCCTCAGCAGCAGCATCCGGTTCAGCGCGCAAGCGAACCGTCCCTATCACATTGTGGTGGCCGGGCACGGCGATTCGTCGGGCCGGGTGGTGTTGAGCTGGGACTTTGAGTCCACTACGGACGTGCTGCCGATATTCACACAACAGCCCAAATCGCAGGTGGTGCCGGTGGGAGGCACGGCGGTGTTCAGCGTCAATCTGTCCGTGCCACCGGACGGTCTGCAATGGTTTTTCAACGGGACAGCGATGCAGAACGCCACGCAGCCGATGCTGATAGTCCCCGACGCCCAAGTCACAAACGTAGGCCTGTACCACGTCAGCGTGCGTTTGGGCGGGCGAATCCTCGACAGCCAGGCCGCCGAGCTCGAACTGCGGGAAATCGACGGCGCCGGCCAGCCGCCGGCGTTGCGCGCCCAGGACAAGTACGAAGACTTGCTCGACGCCCTGGGGAGGAATCCGCCAGGGGCGGGTTTCATTCCGGCGTCCCAGGTCCTCGGTTACACCGGCTCGGAAACGTTCACCACCGTGGGTTCGGGCGGACAGAACGGCGAGCCGGTGCACTGCGGCGTCGTGGGTGGGCACTCGAAATGGTACGCCTACGGCACCCTCTTCCTCAATACAGACGGGAGCGACTTCGACACCCTGCTGGCGGCCTACACCGGCTGCTGCACCTTCAGTTCCCTCACGCCCGTAGCCTGCGACAACAACAGCGGCACCAACGGGTTTGCCAGTTCGTTCCGCTTCCAGGCCACGAGCAACACCGTTTACTACCTGGCTGTGGACGGCGTCGGAGGGGTGACGGGCGCCGCCCGGTTGAATTACCGGCTGCTGGTACCGATGGTCCTCACAAACCTGGCGAAAACATCGAATAGCATGACGTTTCTGGTGACTGCCACGCCGTCCTGGCCGGTGACGATCCAGCGTTCGACCAATTGCGTCTCCTGGACGAACGTCTTCACGACCGGCACAGTGAGCGGGGCGTTCACGTTTCTGGAACCAAACTTAGCACACGAACGGCGCTTCTACCGGTCGATGCAAGCCCCGTGACGGGGAGTCATGGAGCCATGCGGTGATGGAGTGGTGGGGGATTGGGGTAGTGGAGTGTTGGAGTATTGGGGTTTCAGTGCTCCATCACTCCAATACTCCATCACCCCACCACTCCATCACCGCATGGCTCCAACACCCCATCACTCCAATACTTTCCGAACGCGAGCAGTCGCAAGGACCTGCCGTGGGGCGTTTCATGCGAGCTGTGAAATATCCGGCGTAACGGTTTGCAAATCGGGCGAAAACGTGTAGGGTTTGCCCCGTTCCACGTCACCCTATGCAGTAGAAACCACTCGTTGTTTTGTCTCAACCCTTCCGGAGCGGGGGTGGGTCGCTTGCTATGTCGTTGTTCGTTGAGTACAGGGGCGCAAAGAGGGGGGGCTTTGCGCGTTGCCAGGCGGGCAGGCTGCCGCGCTGGTTCCCTTTCAATTGCAAATTGAAAATTGGCAATTATCAATTTTCAATTGATCGGGTCGGTCTGGCTCGAGGGTCGGCACTGGCTGCATTGGCGGCGGCGGAACGAATTCAAAATTCAAAATTCAAAATGCGACGCCTGGTCCTCGCGGCGCTCCTGCTCCATTTTTCATTTTTAATTTTGAATTGCTCCCGCGCGGCCGACCCGCCGAGCATCACCCAGCCGCCGGTCAAGGCGACGCGGTTCGAGGGCGAAAACCACACATTTACCGTCGTCGCGACGGGCACGCTGCCGTTGTCATACCAATGGCAAAAAGGCGGCGGCAACCTGGCCGGGCAGACCAACGATTCCCTGTTCCTGGCCAATCTCAAGTTGGGCGACGCCGGACTCTACTCGGTGATTGTCTCGAACCTCTCCGGTGTCGTCACGAGCGCACCGGTTCAATTAACCATCCGCGGCGTGAACGACCCGCGCTACCCGACGCCGCAGGGGGGTTGGTCCTACATTTACCAGGGCAATGCGGCCTCCAACAGCCTGGCTGCCTCGCTGGACGGCACGTGGAATCGACTCAATGGGATTGATTCCTGGGACGGCCTGGGCCGTGGCGCCGGCAACGGAGCCATCGGCGGCGTCGAGGCCACCAATGGCATTCTGACCCTGGAGGACGCCAACGCCGTGGGCACCACCGGCAGCGACAACCGCCGATTCTATTTCACGCACGATATCAACTCGGACGCGCCGGTGACCAACGCCAACTCGATTCTCAATGGCGGCGTCACATTGACCTTCCGCGCCCGCCTGACCCCGCCGACGGACCCGAAACTGGAATTGACCAACGCACCCAACGGCTGGGTGAACACCAACGACGGCAAGGGCATCTTCGGCCTCCGGCAGGCGGGCAGCAGCGGTTTGCTCATCAGCTTCAGCCTGAACCGGGCGGTGGAGGACATCAGCACGAATACCAGCTTCACGTTCAGCCAGCCGGGACTTCACATGAACAACCTCAACGGCAACGCGCGCACCTCGTTCGTCGACCCCGGCGAGCCCGGCTCGATCAACCTGCTGCCCCTCGATCCGGCGCTCTTCCACGAATTCTGGATTACGATTCGCGACAATGGCGCCGACCCCGGCACGCACGCCGTGACCGTTTACCTGGATGGCGCCCAGACCGGCACGGTGTTCAACGTGACCGCCGGCTCGGGCAGCGACTCGCCATTCACGAACTACCTGGCCCTTGGCCTGGGCAGCACCCCGGAACGCGGAGCGGTCGACGTGGACTTCTACGGCTACGCGCAGGGGGCGATTGTTCCGTCGGCGTTCAACCAGCCTCTCGGCTTCGTTTTCCAGCCGACGAACCAAATCGTGGCCACGGGCCAGGTCGCCACGTTCAACGTCGGGGTGACCGGCACCCCTCCGTACAGCTTCCGGTGGTTCAAGAACGGCGCGGCCATCCCGAACGCGACGAACTCCAGCTACACCACTCCGCCGACGAGTCCGGGGGACGATGGGTCGCTTTTCACGGTCGTGGTCACAAACGATTGCAGCAGCATCACGGGCAGCCCGCCGGCCGTGTTGTCCCGACTGCTGGCCC
>CAZZAQ010000081.1:0-3910 GCA_964652165.1 uncultured Bifidobacterium sp. | reverse complement strand
GGCCCCGACCATCACGAGCCAGCCGCAGAGCCTCCTCATCACCAACGGCGACACGGCAGCCTTCAGCGTGATAGCGACCAGCGCGGTCCCGCCTGTTTACCAGTGGCGCTTCAACGGCACGAACCTGGCGAACGAAACGAACCCTACGCTGGTCATCGCCGGCGCCTCGCCCGCCAATGCCGGCAATTACGATGTCGTGGTCACGAATGCCGCCGGACCGGCCACGAGCACGGTGGCGGTCCTGACGGTGCGCATCCTCGATTTGGGCGATGCGCCCGACCCGTCGTACCCGACGCTCAAGGCGAACAACGGCGCGCGACACGTGATCGTTGCGGGGGTCCGACTCGGGGCGTTGATTGACATGGAAGTGGACGCGAACCCGAACGCGACGGCGACCGGGGACGACCTCGACGGCTCGGACGACGAAGACGGCGTAAACTTTGTTTCGCCGCTGCGCGCCGGCCAGTTGGCGAGCGTGGAGGTTGTCGCGTCCACCGCCGGCTTCCTCAACGCGTGGCTGGATTTCAACGCCAACGGGAGCTGGGCCCAGGCCGGCGAGCAAATCTTCACGAATCGCGCGCTGGCTGCCGGCACGAACGTCCTCACGTTCCTCGTGCCGCCGTTGGCCACCGCGGGCAATACCTTCGCCCGGTTTCGATTTAGCACGGCGGGCGGGTTGTCGTTCGACGGTCCCGCGGCGGATGGCGAGGTGGAAGACTACGCGGTGACCATCGCTCCGGTTGCGGATCTCGTCCTGTTTCAGGCCGACGCGCCAGATCCTGTGGGCGTGGGCAGCAATTTGACTTACCTGGTGACGGTGAGCAACGCGGGCCCTTCGGCGGCCAGCGCCGTTCTCTTCACGAATGTGCTGCCCGCGGGCGTCACGTTCGGCTCGGCCACCCCGAGCCAGGGCAGTTGCAGTCCATCCGGCGGCAGCGTGACGTGCTCGCTCGGCGGGCTGGCGAGCGGAGCGTCCGCGACGGTGACGCTCATGGTCGCACCCACGGCCGCCGGTTCCCTGACCAATCGCGCCTTCGCGATGGCCGCGGAATTCGACGTGGCCAGCGCCAACAACACAGCGACGGAAGTGACAACGGCCCTCGATCCGCCGCACGTCACAACGCCGCCGCAAAGCCTGACGGTCACGAACGGCAATTCCGCCGCCTTCACGGTCGTCGCGAGCGGCGCCGCGCCGTTGAGTTACCAATGGCGGTTTGGTGGAACCAATCTTGACGGCAGAACGAACCTCAGCCTCACGATTTCCAACGCGCAGCCGTCCGACGCGGGCGCCTACAGCGTCCGCGTGACCAATGTGGTCGGCGCCGAAGTCAGCCCGCCCGCGACATTGACCGTGCTGGTGCCGCCCTCGATCACGGCCCAGCCGCAGGGCCGGACGAACTTCGCGGGAAGCACGGCGACGTTCAGCGTCACGGCGGCGGGCACCCAGCCGTTGCTCTACCAGTGGTTTTTCCAGGGCTCGACCCCTCTGCCGGGCGCGACGAATGCGTCGCTTGTGCTCTCCAACGTCCAGGCAACCAATACGGGCACCTACCACGTCAGCGTGAGCAACAGCGCCGGTCTTATCTCCAGTCTCACGGCGAACCTGACGGTAATCGAAATGGACTTCGGGGATGCGCCGGACCCGGCCTTCCCGGTGCTGTTTGCCAGCGACGGCGCGCGGCATCGAGTCGTGCCCGGCGTGCGACTCGGGACACGTATCGATTTCGAGCCCGACGGCCAGCCAGGTTCGACGGCGACCGGAGACGATGCCAATGGCCAGGCGGACGAAGATGGAGTGACGTTCCTGACGCCCGTGCGGGTCGGCCAGGCGGTCAGCGTGTCGGTGGTGGCCTCGACCAACGGGTCGCTCAACGCGTGGCTCGACTTCAACCGGAACGGCAGTTGGGCGGAGGCCGGGGAACAAATCTTTACGAACGTGGCGCTCGTCACGGGCACCAACGCGCTCCAATTCGTCGTGCCGCCGAACGCCGCCGCCGGCGCCAGCTACGCCCGGTTCCGCTTCAGCACGGCGGCCGGGTTGTCGTTCACCGGGGAGGCCGCGGATGGCGAGGTCGAGGACTATGCGATCGCGATTGGCGCATTGGTGGATCTCTCCGTCGGAATGGCCGGTCCGGCCGGCCCTCTCACCGTGGGGAGCAACGCCACCTTCGTGATCCGGGTGACGAACGCCGGGCCTTCGGTGGCCACGAGCGTGTCGCTCGTTGACGCGCTGCCGGCCGGCCTGGCGTATGTTTCCGCCGTGGCGAACCAGGGCGGTTGCACCCATAACGCCGGCACGGTGACTTGCGCGCTCGGGACGCTGGCATCGAACGGGATGGCAACGGTGGCGTTCGATGCCAACGTAACCGCCGCGGGCGTGATGACCAACACCGCCACAGCTGGGGCGGCCGAGGCCGACAGCAATTCGACGAACAACGCGGCGTCCTTCGTCGTTCGTGCCTACGTGTTCCCCCAGATCGTGACGCCCCCGGCCAGCAAGACGGTCACCAATGGCGACCCGGTGACGTTGACGGTGACGGCAACCGGGACCGACCTGCGTTACCAGTGGCAGTTCGAGGGAAGCGCGCTGTCCGGCGCAACGAACGCCGCGCTGACGATCCTCAATGCGCAGACCAACCATGCCGGTGTTTACCGCGTGCGCATCACGAATGAAGTGGGCGACGTGCTTAGCCCGCCTGCGACACTGACCGTGCTGGTGCCGGCGACGATTGTCACGCAACCGCAGAACCTGGACGCGGTGGCCGGACTGACGGCGGTGTTGAGCGTGGTGGCCTTTGGCACGGAACCGCTGGCCTATCAGTGGCAATTCGAGGGGACCGACCTCCCAGCCGCCACCAACGCGACGCTGACGCTGACGAACGCTCAGCCGTCGCAAACCGGCTTCTATCGGGTGCGTGTGGGCAATCTGGTCCGAACCGAGATGAGCGACCCGGCAAGGCTCACAGTCTACGTGCCGCCGGCAATTGTAACGCAGCCGCAGAGCCGGACGAATTTCGCGTCCGGCGACGTTTCGTTCGTTGTGTCGGCGAGCGGCACCGAGCCGCTGCGATACCAGTGGTATTTCAACGTGGGGACCCCGCTGGCGGGTCAGACGGCGCCCACGCTCACGCTCACGAACCTTCAGCCATCGCACTCCGGCGGTTACAGCGTGATTGTGACGAACAACGGTGGATCCGCCACGAGCCTCGTCGCGCAGCTCCAAGTGATCGAAGCCGACTTCGGCGACGCGCCCGAAGCCAACGGCTATCCAACGCGCATCGTCTTCAACGGCGCGTGGCATCGCATTGTCCCCGGTGTCCGGCTCGGCAATGCCATCGACCTCGAACCCGACGGCCAGCCCAACGCGAGCGCGAACGGGGACGATCTGGCCGGCAGCGACGACGAAGATGGCGTGGTGTTCACCACGCCGCTTTTCCTGGGAGGCGCCGCGACGGTGGCGGTGACGGCTTCGACGAACGGCTTTATCGACGCGTGGATGGATTTTTCCGCCAACGGCTCGTGGATGGATTTGAACGAGCAAATTTTCGCGAGCCGCGCCGTCACGGCGGGTGTGAACCATCTGACCTTCAACGTGCCCGCGGGCGCGGTGCCCACGAATACGTTCGCCCGGTTTCGGTTCAGCACCACAGGCGGGCTTTCATTCGAGGGACCGGCCCCGGATGGCGAAGTGGAGGATTACCCGGTGACCCTCCTCCCGGCATTCGATCTGGCGCTCACGCTGACGGAAAATCCGGATCCGGTCCTGGTGACGAGCAACGTCCTGTTCACGATGACGGTCACCAACCGGGGCGCGTCGCCCGCGGCCGGGGTGATGCTCACCAATACGTTGCCGCCCGGGATGGCGCTGTTGTCGATAACCCGGACCCAGGGAGCCTGCACGAACGAGACG
>CAZZAQ010000080.1:0-10857 GCA_964652165.1 uncultured Bifidobacterium sp. | reverse complement strand
CCCGGGGTACTGAGTGGAGTGGTTGCCGTCGCTGCTGGAGCCTATCACAGTCTGGCGTTGAAGGTGGACGGAACGGTGGTGGCGTGGGGATACAACAACGTGGGCCAGAGCACCGTGCCAGCGAATTTGAGTGGGGTCGTCGCCATCGCGGCAGGTTACTCGCACAGTCTGGCGTTGAAGAGTGACGGGACAGTCGTCGCATGGGGATACAACGCACAGGGACAGAGCACCGTGCCAGCGAGTCTAAGTGGAGCGCTCGCCGTCGCAGCGGGTGAGCGTCACAGTCTGGTTCTGACAGCCAGCGGCATTCGCCTGTATGCTGATGGAAAACTTCTCCGTTCGCAGGCAGTGAGCACGCGTGGATCAACCCGGATTGATTTATTTGGCCCATTCAACAACGGGACGCTTTTGTACACGCTGGACGGCTCCGATCCTTCGGTCTCGGCCAGACTTTACGATAGCCCCTTCGTCGTGAGGCAGTCGGCCACGCTGCGCGCGATTGCCTATAACGCGGACTTCACGCAGGCGGTGCAGTCCGATCCGGTGGAGATCGTCATCCTGCCGACGTTGAGCGCCACGGCCACGGGCGGCGGCAGCGTGGCGGTGGACCCGCGGGCCGGGGCTTACTTGAGCAACGGGACGGCGGTGGTCACGGCCACGCCCGCGCCGGGCTGGACGTTCCTGCAATGGCTGGGCGATGCCACGGGCACAAATCCGGCCGCCAGCGTGAGCATGGACCGGAACAAGTGCGTGCAGGCGGTCTTTGGCACGGGCCTGAGCAACAACGTGGTGGGCAGCGGCAGCGTGGCGCGGAGTCCGGCGGCGGAGTGGCAGCCCTACGGGACGACGGTGCGGCTCACGGCGGTGCCGCAGGCGGGGAATTACTTCGCGTTGTGGGGCAACGCCGCCAGCGGCACGAACAATCCGTTGAGCTTCACGGTCACGAGCGCCAACCCGACGCTCACAGCCGTCTTCGCGGCGCTGCCCGCGAACCAGCACGCGCTGACGGTGGCGCCGGACGGCTTCGGGCAGGTAAGCGCCAGCCCACGCGCGAATCGTTATGGCACCGGCGCGAGCGTGACGCTCACGGCGTTGCCGGAGGCGGGGCAGGATTTTGTTGGCTGGAGCGGTGATGCGAGCGGAGCGAGCAATCCGCTGGCGGTGACGATGAATGGGAGCAAGGTCATCATGGCGCAGTTCACGAAGCGGCCGAGGCTGGAAGTGTTCACCTGCGGCGGCGCGCTGGACACGGCGAGTGTGCCCCTGCTCTTGAGCGGGGAGTTCGGCGGGGTGTTTGTCATCGAGGCATCGGCGGATCTACAGCAGTGGGGCGCACTCGCGACGGTGACGAACCGGTTCGGCACGGTGCAATTCAACGACGCGGGCGGCACCGGCATGGGGCAGCGGTTTTACCGGAGCAGATAACGATTTGGCGGCATCGAATCCGGCCGGCTTTTGCCCACAACACTGCGTCAACAATCAGGGCAACCTCAGCCGGGATGCGCAGTCAGTTTCGTTTGCCAGGCTCAAGGCGTCACACTCGGCGTGACGAGGCGATAGTAACGCGCGGGGTCTGGCGGGTTCGTGTCGGTCACGGACTCCAGGCGGTTCGTGTAGCGCGGGGGAAGGTCGAGCAGCTTGAGCCAGATGCCCGAACCGGCGGCGGGACGGTGGAGGACGCTGTAAGACCGGTTCGATACGGCGACGAAACGCAGCGTGCGCGCCCCGCCGCTGGCGAGAATCTCCTCGACGCGCAGGTAGCTCTGGCTGTTTTGTGGGTCGGTGCCGGCGATGAATTCGGCGAGGTTCGTCATCCGGTCGCCGTCGGCGTCCAGCCCGGCGTCGTTCACGAGGCGGTCCAGCCCGTTGGCCTGTTCCCATGCGTCGGGCATCCCGTCACCGTCCGTGTCGGTGAGGGAGACGGTGAGCGTGGCGACCTGGCTTGTGGCCATACCGGCGAGGTTGGTGACGACCGCCGCGTAGCTGCCGGCGTGAGCCGGCAGGACACTCGCGAAGGTCAGCGTCGCGTTGGTCGCGTCCAGCAGGTTGGTCCCATTGAACCGCCATTGGTAACGCAATGGCGCGGTGCCGGTAGCCAGAACGCCGAGTGACGCGACGCTTCCTTCCCCTAATGTCTGCGATTGCGGTTGCGTGGAGATGACGGGCGCGATGTAGCTTTGCGAGCCGGTCAACTCGAAGTCGAAGCTGATGTCGCTGCTGGCGCCGCCGCTCTGGTGAATCTCGGCGGCGATGACGTTCGTGCCCGTCACGAGTCCGCCGGGGTCGATGAAGGCGGCGTAGTAAGCGGATTCATCGGTCCCGCCCACGGCGGTGCTTGCGAGGGTCTGGTAGCCGGGCGCGCCCCCTGGCATGTTATTGCGATAGACCTCCGTTCCGTTGAGGTAAACCACCACGCCGTCATCGCGAATGACCCGCAAATTCAGCGCGCTGAATGCGGTGTGGTCGGCGACGCTGAACGCGCGGCGAAAATAGGTGGTGATATACTTCGCGGCGCTGTTCGATCCAAAGCTGACCACGGTGCGCTCGTCGCTGTCGCCGTAGCCGAGCTGCGCGGGGCCGTTGCTCCAGCCGGCGTCGTTGAAGCCGAGCAGCCGCCACGCGCTCTGCTGGTCGGTTCCGTTGTCGAGATACTTCCAGACCGCGCCGGTGCTGATGAGCGTGAGGTTCGTCGTGAAGCCGGCCACGACGGTGATGCTCACCGGGCCGCTCGTGCGCACCAGGCCGCTGTCGTCGGTGGCCACAGCGCGCAACGTGTGCGAGCCAGCAAGCACGTTGCTCCACGCGAAGAGGAACGGCGCGCCGGTGTCTTCGCCCAGCTTCGTCGTCCCGTCGTAGAACTCGACCTTGAACACCGCGCCGTCGAGGTCGCTGGCGTCGGCGATGAGGTTCACGGTGCTCGTGGCGACGAAGACCGCGCCGGTCGAGGGGCTGGTGAGGCTGACGCTCGGAGGAATGTTCGAACTGACCGGCGGATAGAGTTGTGTGCTCGGGATGATCTCCTTGGTCACGTTCGGCGAGGACCACGAGAGTGAGGCGTAGGCGCCGCCGCCATTCTCGTACATCTCCATCTTGAGGTCGTAGAGGTAACCGGCCTGGAGCGGGATGAAGCCGAAGTATTCGGTCGGCCCCTGGTCGATCCACCGGTCCACCAGCAACTGGTTGTTCACCCACAAACGCACCCCGTCGTCGGCCACGACATAGAAGGTATAGGTCTCGTTGAAGCGCGGTTGCACCTGGCCAATCCAACGCACGCTGAACTGGTCGGGGCCAATGCCGGGGTCGGGCTGGCCGCCGCCCCAATCGAAACTGACCGTCGGATCGATGCGCCGCACGCGCGTGCCGGTGAAGTCGATGTTGTCATAGTAATCCCCCCGCAAGCCGATGCCCGTGCCGAGGGGCGGTGGGTTCACGGTGATGGTCACCGACGCGCTTGGCGTGACCGCAAGGCCATTGTCTCGTGCCTTCGCGGTAATGGTGTGGCTGCCTACTGGAACGTTTGCCCAGAGGAGCGAGAACGGCGCGTTGGTCGCCATGCCGAGCAGCACGGCGCCTTCGTAAAACTCGACTCGAACGATGGATCCGTCCGAGTCGCTCGCAGTCGCGCTCAACGTGATGCTCGCGGGCACCGTAAATACGTTGCCGTTTGTCGGGGAGAGCAGATTGCATGTCGGCGCCGTGTTGAACACGTTGGTCGCGCCGGGCGTGATGCCGCTGGCGAACCAGTTCGTCGGCTCGTTGCCGTAAGCCGACGGCGCGCGACGTTGGAGCGACGGGCCGTCGCCATCTGCGCCAGGCGGCCACGGTAGCTTGTCGTTGTAACGCACGGCATCCGTCACGATGTAGGGGACGCCGTTGGTGTCCGGCGCGTCGGAACGCTGGAGGCGCAAGTTCTCGCCGCTGTCCTGCAAGGTGCCTGTGTACGGGCCGAGCACCTGCACGGCGGGCGCGATGCCGTAATTCGAGCGGAAGGCGGCGGGGTCGATGTTGACCAATAGCAAATACTGTCCGGGCCCGAGGGTGACACTGTTCGAGAACGTGTAACCGAGGCCGTTGAGCTTCCACGCGTTCGTCGGCCGGGCCGCGTCATAAAGGGCCACGTTCGTGCTGCTCAGGTTGTAGATCTCCACGAACTCGTCGTAGCCCAGCGCCGGGTGATACATGATTTCATTGATGACCAGCGGCCCGACGCGCGGGGCGGAATTCGCCGAGCCGAGCGTGAGGGAATTCATGGCCGGCCACTGCTCCTCGCCGGTGCTGATGACGACGCGCCCGAAGCTCACGCCGTTGGCCGCCGCGCCATAGTCGAAACTGTGACTGTAACCGGTGAGATTGGTGTTCACGTCCCCAGAGAACAGGAAAAGCGACTCGCCATGCGAATTGAGCGCGAAGCTGGGGAACAGGCCGGGCGTCGGGTTGAACTGCGCTTCGGTGAACACGATGAAGCCGCCGGCCGGAATGTTCGTGCCGTTGCCAATGCGATATTTCTTCGGCTGCGCCGGGTCGTCGCTCAGGAACCACCCGCCGATGCCGACTGTGCCCGAAGTCGGATTGCGCAACTCGACGGCGTCCACGACCGGCAGGTCGGTGTGCGTGAGGATTTCGTTGATGACGACGGCCGGGATGTTCGGCGACGGGTCGTCCGCGCCGGGCGAGCCGCCGGCATTGGCGCTCGGCCGCCAACTGGTGGAGGAATCGGGATTGCCCGCGACGCTCGCCCGCACGAGCGAGAAGCCGTAGCCATCCGGCGTGATCGGCCACGGCACGGTGTTGTTATAGGAGAAGCTGAACGCATTGGTGCCGAGCAGATGCGCCAGGGTGAGCCTCTCCCCGCCATTGTCGAGGCGGCCGGAGTAGATCCCGTTCACCGCGACGCCCGGATACTTCAGTGCGAACGCGTTCGTGTTCCGCGCCAGCACGAAGAACGCGCCCGGCGCCAGCCGCGTCCCATTGGTGAAGGCGAAAGTGAGGCCATCGGTGAATAGCAAGCCGGAGAGGTCGAGCGTGTTCGCGCCGGTGTTCTTCAGTTCGAGAAACTCGTACTCGTCCCCGGGAAACGCGGCTGCCGGCGGGTGGTACATGATTTCCGTGACGGCCAGCCCGGAAAAATTCTGCACGACGTAGAAAGCCGCTTCGGCGAGCGCGCTCCAGTTCGTGCCGTCGCGGACGCGCGCTCGGACGAACGTGGCGTTGCTCAACACCAGCGGGCTGGAGTACGGCTGCGCCGTGCCCGCGAGCGCGCCGCCCCACAAGCGCGGGTCGGCGCCATTGGTCGTGAAATAGACGCTGCCGGATGGATTGGGGTTCGTGAGCGCAAGCCGGTAGTCGGGCGGCGCCAGCCCGCCGAACTGCGAGAAGCCGGGCGCATTGAGCGACGGGTAAAGGCCCGCGCTGCGAAGCTGGTTGATGAGAATGCTCGTGCGCTGCGGGAACCACGCCAACACGCTGGCTTCGGCGCTTTCCCAGGTCTGGTGCGTGTTGCCGGCGCCCCAGCGCGCGGATTCGCAAACGATGGCGCGGTCGATCTCCGTGCGGCGCGCCGACCAGCGCGCTTGCGTGGGACCGGGGGTGAGCGCGCCGCCGTTGAAGAGATGCCGTTGCGCATGGTCGCCGAACTGCCGGCGAAACTCCGGGTGCGCCCGCAGCGCCGTGTAGAGCGCGCCAGGCGAGCCGCCGCTCGTGCCAGTCAGGTCGCCGGTCACGCCGCTCCCGATGCCAAATATCCACTCCGCGTCCCACGAGAAGAAGTGGAAGCCCGCGCCCGGCACGCGGCGGCGGGCGGCGTTCCAGTTGTGATGGGGCCAGTCGGTGTTGGCGGCGTAGAAGTTCATCAGCATGTAGTCGATGAAGTTCGGGATGTTCAGATACTGGCTGAGGTTCGTGTAAGCGGCATCGTTGGTAATGCCGGCGCCGGCGATGGAAAACATCGCGCCCCACGCGGCGGTGTTGCCGTCGATGTTTTCGTCCGAATTGAACGCGTCGTATTCCTCCTTGTCGCCACCGAGATAGCTGGCCGCGTAACTGGCGTCGCCCTTTTCCCCGATGTTGTAGAGCCCCCAGTAGAGGCCGTTGAGATAGACGTGCGCGTAAGTCCCGTGCGGGCCGTAGCCGCCCATCGCGTTCTGCGTGTCACGGCACCACTGGTCGCGCTGCATCGTGGCGGGTGTGCCGACCCACAGCCAGTGATCGTTGAACGCCGCGTGCAGCGTGAGCGTGTCGAACTCGCGCACGGGCGAATCCGGATAAAGTGCATAATCGAGCTTGCCCGCGCCGTAGATGTTTTTGAACAGCATGCGCAGTCCGTGCTTGGGCACCAGGCTTCGGCTGGCGCCGCCCTGGATGCGGAACCCGCAATTGAGGTGAAAGCCACCCTCGCCGTCGGGCCGGAAATATTCGAGCGAGCACGGCCGTTCCCAGGCGACGCCGTACGCGTCGGGATTCGACCAGACGCCGTTCGGCCCAAACATGTCCTCCCAGCTCGCCACGATGCTGAGGGTCGGCAGGCCAACGAGGTCGCTTTTGAACAGCGGGCCGTACAGCGCGTTGAGCGTGACGTTCGTGTTCAACGAATAGTTACCAGACGAACCGCCCACCCAGGAGGCGTTCGTGGATTGGGCCTGCACGCGGCCCAGGAAAATGTAGGAGTGCGTCTCCAGTGCCGTCGGCTCGAAGCCGGCGCGGTAGGCGATGGCGCGAAGCACCGTCGTGCCGCCGACCGGGATGCCCGCCCCCGTGTAGACCAGGCCGCTGGTTTCGGTCGGCGCCGTGCCATTGGTCGTGTAACGAATCGTCACGCCCGGCGTGGCGCTCGCAATGGTGACGATGAAGTTGGTGTTGTCGAACCAGCCGCGGCCAGGGGTGAAGTAAAGGTTGTTCACAAACGCGTAAGTCGCGCCGCTGTTGAACGTGCCCGGAGTCGGACTGGCAAAGTAATGGTTCGTCAGCCCGAGCACCTTGTTCTCGGCCAGTTCCGCGTAAATGACGAAGTCGCTGTCGGCCGCGGAGAAGTTCAGCCCGTGGAACGCGAGCACGTTCGAGCCTGTCAGCAACAGGCCGAGTTGGGCGGTCAGATCGATGTCCTCGAACGTGAGCACGCTCACCGCAAGACGGGATGCTGTGGCGGTGGAGTTCCACGACGGCGACGCGGGCGCGTTGCGCCGCGCGACTTCGGCGCCGTTGAGGTAAGCGACGAAACCGTCGTCATACTTCACTCGTAGCGTGAGCGACGAGAACGCCGCCGGATCGGCGACCTGGAACGGCAGTCGAACGTAAGCCGACGCGTTCCGGTTGAGCAAGTTCGTTTGCACGTCGGTCACAATGAGCGGGCGAATGCTGCCGCCGCTGGCGCCGCCAACCGGCAGCGAGCGGACCGCCAGCCCCCCGTTGACTGTGTCCCCGACGAGTCGGAACACCGACGCGTTGAAGCCGCCCCACGAGCCGGCCGCCGCGTAGAACTCCAACTCCGATCCGCCGCCGCACTCGTAGAACACCAGCCGCACCGCGTAGCTGCCCGCCGCCAGATTAAACGTCGCCAGCGTGTCCCCCGGCCCGCGCGGCGGCGGATAGCTGAACGTATTGGTCCCGATGACGCATCGGAATCCGTCATCGCTGTTCACGCCGAAGGTCCAGAGACCGCTCGATGGAATCGTGAGAGTCCCCGTCGCCTCGGTGACGAAGTTGTTTTCGTCCACGTTGATGGTGAAACCGGGAAACGTCGCGTCGCCGCCGAAGTTGGCGCCGCCTCCGGTGTTGACGTAGTTGATGACGCCGCGGTTCTCCTGGAACACGGCGGCCTGCTGCGACGGATTGGCGAGCACCGAGTCCGCGGTGCCGAGGTCGCACACGCCCACGTTGGCGCGGATGTTCTTCACGGCGAAGCCCGCGATGGAGTTTTCGTAGCCGACTCCATTCGTCCCCGTGCGCCACGTCGAGTCGTCGAATGCGACCGCCGTCCACGTCAGCCCCAGGGTGCTGTTGGAGGGCACGAACACGCGGACCGCCGACGTGTTCGAGACGAGCGCCGTGACCTGCACATTTTGCCCGATGCCGTACGAGACGTTGGGCAACTGGTCCGGAAAGGGATCGAACTCGCTGGCGAGGCTCACTCCGTCGGGCTTCACCAGCGCGAGGTATTCACCGCCCGCCGCGAGCTGGAAGTTGGCGTGCAAGGGCGCGCCCGCCAGAGCGCGGTTTTTGCCCGAGGCGAATACGACCAGAAACCCATTGGGCGCGAGATTCGCCGCGGGGAAGCGCCATTTGGTCAGGTTGTCCGGCGAATCGGTGAGGAACCAGCCGTCGAGATTCACGTTGGTCGCGCCACCGTTGAAGAGCTCGATCCAGTCGGGGAACGCCCCGTCCTCATCTTGAAGCCCGGACGAGTTGCTGGCGACGAATTCAGTAATCGTGACCGGTTCGGCGGCGCGGGCCGCCGGCCCGGACAATGGAATCGCCGCCAGAATGCATAGGTTCAGATACCGCCGCGCGCGTGCGGATACAAGAGACTTCATCGAGCAATAGGAATTCGCACGGAGAATAGCAGATTCAATTGCAAAATCCACTGAATCGTTGCATCCTGTAGCGTCGTCAAATTGTCACGATCAACCAATACTTTTGCACTCATGCCCCGGGACCGGCTCCAACGGCAGCGATTCGAGCAGAAATACATTCTGACCGAAGACCAGGCACAGGCGGCGCGCGAATTCGTCGGCGCCCACCTCGAACTCGACGAGAACGGCATCGGCAAGCCGCGCTACAGCTATCCCGTGCACAGCCTTTACCTCGATTCCGGGCTGCTCGACACCTTCTGGGCGACCATCAACGGTGACAAAAATCGCTACAAACTCCGCCTGCGCTTTTACGACGATCACCCGGACACGCCCGTCTTCTTCGAAATCAAGCGCCGGCTGAACGGCTGCATTCTCAAGCAGCGGGGCGGGGTTCGCAAAGACGCCGTGCCCTGGCTGCTCAACGGACATCTGCCCGAGCCGGGCCACCTGCTGCGACCCGATCCCAAGCAACTGGTCGCCATCCAACATTTCCTCGAACTGGTCGAGCAATTGCACGCGGCCCCGACCGCGCACGTGGCCTACCTGCGCGAGGCCTACGTGGATCCCGTGAACGACGCGGTGCGGGTCACCTTCGACCGCGACGTGCGGGCCGAGACGCGTCGCGCGCCAATCTTCAGCACGGAAATGGAGGATTTCGCGCGACCCTTCGACGGCGCGGTGATTCTCGAACTCAAATTCACCGATCGTTATCCCAACTGGTTCCAGCGGCTGATCGAACGCTTTGACCTGATGCAATGTGGCGCGGCCAAGTACTGTGAGGGCCTGGCCGGTTTGCCCGAGTTTCACGTGAGCCACGCCGCGGATTTTCGCGGCGCGGGCGAAGAGGAAGCCGAGATTCGCAGCGGCCGGCGAATTGAAATGGACTGAGTGGCGGCTGCGTCCGTACAGCCCCGGAATCGACGCTTGACCCGGTCCCGCTGATTGCATAACGTCGCCCTCGTTCACCGTCGTATTGTGGGGATCTACGGCGTGGACGCACCTGACGCGTTGTTTCCCTGGTGCGACGCGAGACTCCCGCATGGAAGTCATGGAAGATTCGTTATGGCCAGCGGAAAAGTGAAATGGTTCGACAACAAGCGAGGATTCGGATTCATCCTCCAGGACACAGGACAGGATGTCTTTGTGCATCACTCCTCCATCATTGGGAACGGCTACAAAACGCTGCAAGAGGGCGAACTCGTCAACTACGAGCTCGTCAGCAGCGATAAGGGACCCAAGGCGGAGCGAGTGCAGCGCGCGCGCGTTTAGGCGCTCGCGCGGCTTGTTGGCGTGAACTTGACCGGGGTGTGCAGCGCCCCGGGGCGCTGCTTTTCTTCAGGTGGTGGTGGTGGGGCAAAGAAGAGCGGGTGGGGTGTCGCTTGATCCGGGCCGGAGCAGGGGCGTGATTTTTTTTGGAGGCATTCCGTCTTGCGCGGGAGAGGGACTTCCCCAAACTGCGTGCATGGCCATGCACGACCTGACGGCTGTTCCGGACACCGACCCCATCGAAATCTACCGGTTGCGGGATGGGTTTTACGCCACGGACCTCGTGGCGGCCGCGCTGGTCCATTTCGATTTCTTTTCGTGGCTGGTCAAGCGGCCGGCGGATTTGCCGGCCATTTGCCGGGAGTTGAAAATCGCGTCGCGGCCGACTGACGTGATGCTGACGCTGTTTGCGGCCCTCGGTTTCGTAGAATTGCGCCAGGGGGTGTTCCACGTCACCCCGTTGGCCCGTGAGCACCTGGTCAGCTCGTCGCCCTGGTTTGTCGGGCCGTATTACGCGGCGCTCAAGGACCGGCCGGTGTGCCAGGACTACGTGGAGGTGCTCCGCACGGGCCGACCGGCGAACTGGGGCGGCGCGAAGGAGGGTAAGGACTGGCACAAGTCGATGGAGGACCCGGCGTTTGCCGACCAGTTCACGGCGGCGATGGATTGCCGCGGCGTTTACCTCGGGCCGGCGGTGGCCCGCGCGGTGGATTTCCGCGGCGCGACCCGGCTGCTGGACGTGGCGGGCGGGTCGGGCATCTACGCCTGCGCCATCGTGGCGCGCCATCCGCACTTGCGCGCCACGGTGCTGGAAAAACCGCCGGTGGACGCGGTGGCGCGGCGCGCGATCGAGCGGCGCGGCTGCGCAGGCAAAGTGAACGTGGTGGCGGGGGACATGTTGCGCGAGGATTGGCCGGCCGGATGCGACGCGCATCTGATTTCCAACGTGCTGCACGATTGGGACGAGCCGGTGGTCAAGGACCTGCTGGCCAGATCTCATCGGGCGCTGCCGCCGGGCGGATGGCTC
>CAZZAQ010000079.1:9711-10994 GCA_964652165.1 uncultured Bifidobacterium sp. | reverse complement strand
ATGAGGAGGCGGACGACGGCGGACGCACGGTCCATCCGCCTCCTCACGTCGGCGGCTACAATGGCGGATGAGAACCGCGAGTCAGGCCCCTCGTTCATGCCTTCACCCGCACCACGAGCTTGCCTGTTACGTGTCCGCTTTCCTGCAAACGGTGTCCCTCGGCCAGTTCCTCCAACTCAATGACTCGGCTGACGTGCGGCTTCAGGCTTCCTTCGTCCACGAGCTTGGCGGCCGCGCGCAGGATTTCGCCCTGGCTTTCGGGACGAACGCCGTAAACCGTCGGCGCGCCCATGAACTCGAAGTAAAGCGACGCGTTCTTGCGAAAGAGCTTTTGCGCAATCTCCGCCGAAGGCGTGCCCACGACGGTAATGAGCCGGCCGTTGACGGCCACGCAATCCAAGGAGCGATCGAATACCTGGCCGCCGACCGTATCCAGAATGACCGGGCAGCCGCGACCGCCGGTCTCCTGCTGGACGCGCTGCACGAAGTCCTCTTTCGCGTAATTGATGATGACATCGGCGCCAACCCGGCGGCAGAGGTCAATGGATTCGTCACGGCTGGCGGTGGCGAGAACACGGCAGCCGTGGCGCCTGGCCAGTTGCACCGCGACGTGGCCGACCCCGCCGCCGCCGGCGTGAATCAGCACGGTCTCGCCCGATTGAATCCGCGCCCGGAGCAGCAGCGCTTCCCAGGTGGTCAGCGTGACCAATGGCAGGGCGGCAGCGTGGGTGTGGTCCAGCGCCGCGGGCTTGAGCGCCGCCGTGCGGGCGTCCACGCAAACGAATTCCGCGTCGGCCCCGTCGCGAATGAGGCTGGGCGAGGCATAAACGGCGTCGCCGATATTGAATCCCTGGACTTCCGACCCCAATTCCCGAACCACACCGCTGACATCGTAACCCGGAATGAACGGCAGCGTGCGCCCCTCGCGAAACGCGCCCCGGCGAATCTTGAAATCCACCGGGTTCAAAGCCGCGGCATGGACTTCGATCAGCAAATCCGCCGGGCCGGGCCGGGGTTGGGGCATCTGTTGAAGTTGGAGGACTTCAGGCGGGCCGAAGCGGGTGACGACCATGGCGCGCATAGGGGGTTCGTTGAATTGTAAAATAGTTAAAACGTTAAAGCGTTGAACCGTTGAAGCGTTGAACCGTTGAAGCGGCCGAGGCGCACTAGCGATTCCGTTTCAACGATTCAACCATTTAACCCGGACAATTCACACACGATTCCGTTGCCCCAGCGCCGGTCTCATTAACACCCCGCTGAAGCGGGGTGTTAATGAGAGGAGA
>CAZZAQ010000079.1:0-9701 GCA_964652165.1 uncultured Bifidobacterium sp. | reverse complement strand
CGGGTTAACGCTTCAACGGTTCAACGCTTCAACGCTCCAAGGACTCACACCGCCGGCCGGTAATGTCCAACCAGTTCGTGGAGCCGCCCGGTAATCTGGCCCAATGAGCAGTGCTCCACGGTTTGGATGAGCTGCGCGAAGACGTTGCCGCCGCGCTCGACGACCCGGGCCAATTCGTCGAGGGCCCGTCCGGCTTCGGCGCGATGGCGTCGTTTGAACTGCTGGAGCCGCTGCACCTGAAGTCGCTTTTTGTGTCGGGGCGTGCGGACGACTTTCACGCCCGGAAGCCTGTCGTCCGCCTCGCGATACCGGTTGAGTCCGACGATGGGCCGGGTGCCATCGTTGATCTGCTGTTCGTAGCGATGCGCCGCGGCCTGGATTTGGCTGCGCTGGTAGCGATGTTCAACGGCCGCCAGCACGCCGCCAATCCGGTCGATCTGCCGGAACTCCTCCAGGATGGCTTCCTCCACGGCCTGCTCGACGATTTTCATGCCGGGCGAGCCGCCCAGGGCGTTCATCATGAATTTGAAGAGGCCTGTTTCCTCCAGGTGGATCGCCTGCGCTTGGGCGGCCAGTCGGACGTATTCTTCGCCCGGCGTGGTGAACGGCTCGTCGGCGCTGTTGCTGTGACAGGAATTGGCGCCGTTCATGTACGCGAGCATCAGCTCAATGGCGGTGCGAGTGAGATTGTTCTTGAACTCCTGCGCGACGAGCGACCGGCCGCTGGTCTGGATGTGCAGCTTGAAGAGTTGCGCCCGAGCGTCGGCGCCGAACACGTCGCGCATCCCAATCGCCCAGAGTTTGCGGCACACGCGCGCCAGCGCCAGGTATTCGATGTCCAGCCCGCCATCGAGGAAGAACGAGAGTCGCGGGCCGAATTGATTCACAGCCAGGCCGCGAGCTCGGAACAACTCGACGTAGGTAAACCCGTTCGACAGCGTGTACGCCGCCTGCTGCACGGGCGTGGCGCCCGCTTCGGCGATGTGATAGCCGCTGATGGAAATCGGATACCAGCGCGGCATCTTCGCAGTGGTGAACTCAACCATGTCGGTGAGAAACCGCAGTGAGGCCTCGAGAGGAAAAATGATTTCATTCTGCGCCTGAACTTCCTTGAGGATGTCGGCCTGCACGGTGCCCCGCAGCTTCGGCACAACGCCGGGGCCGCAGCGCCGCCTGGCCGCAGCGACGTACATCGCGAGTAGAATCGGCGCAGGTCCGTTGATGGTCATCGAGACGGAGAAATTTTCGTCGCCCATCGGAAAGCCCGCGTAGAGCCGCACCATGTCTTCGACGGTGTCGATGGCCACGCCGCCTTCGCCGATCTTGCCGAAGACGCCCTCCGCATCGCTGTCCAGGCCGTAAAGCGTCGGCCCGTCGAACGCGGTGCTCAGGCGCGTGTTTTTCTGCTGTTTGGCGAGGTAGTGGAAGCGCTGGTTGGTGTCCTCGGCCAGTCCCAGGCCGGCGAACAGACGCGTCGGCTCTTCGGATTTCCGATTTGCGATTTCCGATTTGCGATTTGAACTCCCCGCCCCGCCGTCCCCCTCCAAATACATTTCGGGATAAGCGCCATTGACGAACGGGAACTCGCCGGGCAGGCCCTCGACGTGGAAGTAGCGGGCGATCTCGCCCGGCTCGTCGGTCTGCGGCAATGCCAGGCGCGGCAGCTTCAGCCCGGTGGGAGTGGTGACAGTGGCAATGCCCGCGCGGACCTTTTGCCAGTGCCGAAGGATTTCTTTGCGAAACCGGGCATCGCTCCGGGCGCGTCCGACCTGTTGCTGGACGAATCGGCCGTGGGCCTCAACGGCGTCCGTGATTTGAGCCAAGACACTCATAGGTCTTAACCGCACCGTTCCTGGAAAGGCGGTCGAAGCACCCGCCAAACTCCGACTGCCTTCCCCACGATTGCCGCCACGCGGCCCCCTATCCTGCCCTGCTCAGAGCGAATTCAACGAGATGGGGTTGCCGGACTTGCTCCGAGGCGTCCAGCAGTTCAATCGAGAGGAGGCGGCCCGATTTGTCGTAGTCGATAAGGAGTCCGTCCCGAGGCTCGTCGCTTTCGACCACTTTGCCCGCGCGGAGGATAATCGACAGCGTATCAGTGTCCTTGTCGTAAATGACTTTCATTGGGTTCGCCAGTACTTGTTCACGTTGGTCGTCTTGTAAGCCGTGATGACATAATCGATTTAGCAGGCATGACGGAGTCGCTCAAGCACGATGACCGTAGTCTGAAGCGCCGGCGAAGGGTTGTCGAATTCTCTTTCGACGGCTCGACTCCAACTGCATGGACTTAGCCGCTAATCGCTGCGAATACGGAATCCACGCCTGCATCACGATGGCGTTTGGCAACTGTCGCGATCAATTTCTGCCCGCGGCCGTTGAGCGCCAGGCGCTGCTCGATTTCGGCGGCGGCCGTTTTCGCCGCGGCCAGGTCCGACTTGTTCACCACCACGATGTCTGCCAGATCGAGCATGACTATTTTCTGGAGCTGCAAGCGGCTGCCGTAATCGGGGCTCATCACGAGGACGGTTTTGTCCACCCACTTGCGTCCGAACGGCAGCGCCTCCTGCCCGACGCCGACAGTTTCGACGAGCACCAAGTCGAACCCGCTGCGTTTGAGCAGTTGGAGGCACGGTCCGGTGGCCGGAGAAAGTCCGCCCGCCTGCCCGCGCGAGGCCAGGCTGCGCGTGAACACGCGGTCGTTTTGAGCGTGAATCATCGTGGCACGGTCCCCGAGCAACGCGCCCTGGCCCGCCAGGCTGGGATCGTGCGAAAGGATGGCGAGGCGGGATCTCGGGTTGGCCTCCAGGAACCGAAGCGCCAGTTCGTCGATGAGCGTGGTTTTGCCTGCGCCGCCGGGGCCGGTGATGCCGATGACGCGTGTTGCGTGTTGCGTGTTGCGTGAGGAAGGAATCGTGGCGCCCTCAACCGCCGTGAGCCGTTTGGCCAGTTCGCGGTCGGGGCTCAACTCGCGGCGGCGGAGTCGCGGCCGCGCACGCTGGCGCGCCCGGCCATAAGTCTGCTTCACAAAATTGACCATCTCGGACAGCGCCGTGCCGGCGGAAAAAATCCGATTCACACCGTGCTTCTCCATGAGGCGAGCGTCCGCGGCTGTGATGGTGCCGCCGCCGCCGCCAAAGACCCCGATGTCGTCCGCGCCGTTCTGCCTAAGCAGGTCGATGACTTCCGTGAAAAACTCGACGTGGCCGCCATTGTAACTGGAAATGCCGACGGCGCGGACGTCTTCCTGAATGGCCGCCCGCACGATGTCGCGGGCGGAGCGATTGTAGCCGAGGTAGATGACTTCGATGCCATGGCGGATGAATTCCAGGTTCACCGTGTTGATGGCGCTGTCGTGCCCGTCGCAGAGCGGCACGGCGGTGAGCAGGCGGATGGGAGTTCGTGATGCGTGAGGCGTGGTGCGTGAGGCGGGGGAGGCCGGCCTGGCTCTGAGGTAACGCTTCCCGGCATTGCGCCGTTTAATCTTCGCTTTCATCGCGGCCCTTCACGTTCGATTCACCCATGGTTCACGCATCACGCACCACGCACCACGCATCACGTTTCACGCATGGCGCCGCTAGGTTAGTTCGACCCCGGCTGGCAAGCAACGCGCCAGACGGCTATGCTCCGGCTCATGAAAGACGCCTTCGATTTCTCCGGCAAAACGGCTCTGGTGACCGGCAGTTCGCGCGGCATCGGCGCGGGCATCCTCACGGCGTTCGGTCAACTGGGCGCGCGCTGCGCGGTGAATTACGTGGCCGACGCGGAGGGACGGAACAAAGCCCAGGCGGAACAGGTGGCCGCAGCGCTGCCGGGCGCAGCGGTCATCCAGTGCAACGTGGGCAACCCGGACCAGGTCGGCCGGATGATGGAACAGGTGAAAAGCGACTTCGGCGGGCTGGACATTCTGGTCAACAACGCGGGCATCCTTCAGGATCGGACGATCAAGAAAATGAGCTCCGAGGAGTGGGAGAGCGTGCTGCGGGTGAACCTCACCGGCGCCTTCTACTGCATCCAGCAGGCGGCGCCGATTCTACGGACCGGTGGGCGCATCGTGAACGTGACGTCGGTCAGCGGCCAACTGGGCTTCTTCGGCCAGGCCAATTATTCCGCCAGCAAGGCCGGCCTGATGGCCCTCACGAAAGTCGCCGCGCGCGAACTGGCCAAACAGCAGATTACGGTCAACGCCGTCGCACCCGGATTCATCGACACCGAGATCAACCGCGGCATGCCCGAAGATGTGGCCAGGCAGTTCCTGGCCCAGGTGCCCGCGGGCCGTTATGGCAAGGTGAACGACGTGGTGTTTCCAGTGCTCTTTCTCTGCTCGAAATATGCGGAGTACATCACGGGGCAGGTCATTCACGTGAGCGGCGGATTTTTTATGTGAACGGCCATGATCACGCACATCTGCGACCGTTGCGGCCGGCCCATTGAGAAGGGCGAAGTGCGCTACATCGCCAAGGTCCAGGTCTTCGCGGCCGGCGATGCGTTGGAAATCTCCCTGGACGATTTGCTTGAGGATCCGGCCGCGAGGATGGAGCGCCTGCTGGAACGGTGCGCGGGTCTCACGGAAGAGGAATTGATGCGTGACGTGTTTGTCGAGATGCAATTCGATTTGTGCCGCCGTTGCCAGCGAACTTACCTCGCCAATCCGATGGCGGTTTCGTGATGCGTGGAACGTGAAACGTAAAACGTAAAACGTAAGGGCGGAACGGGCACGGCAAGTACCACGAGCCGGCGCCATGCATTTTACGTTTCACGTTTTACGTTTCACGTTTCACCGGGATGCGTGGTGCGTGGTGCGTGGAAAATGGAACGAGGCTTCTCACGCAACACGCATCACGCACCACGCTTCACTCCGTCTCCAACATTGTCCTCCACCCCGGGGCATGGCAGGCTGGCGCCACTAACCGAAGATGAAACTGGCTTTATTTGGCATTCAAAACCTTCCGCTGGGCAGGCACAACGTGAAAGACCCGCGGCTCGACCAGGCGGACGAATTGGTCGAGGCGGACAAGAAGACTTATGCCCAGGTGGACGTGGTTGGAGAAGACCAGGCCTTGGAGGCCGATGCGATCCTGACCACGCGCGAAGGGCTGCCCGACCTGATGCTGAAAGACCTGGAGATGGTGGAGACGCGGCTGGGGCGCAATCCTCCTGAAGCGGAGCAGGCCGCGCTGCTGAAGCTCCAGGCGGCGTTGGAAAGCGAACGCGGGCTGTTCACGGCCGGATTGGGCGCGCCCGATTTGCAGGCCGTCGCGGCCCACAGCTTTCACACCAATAAGCCAATCATCGTGGCCGTGCCCGACGAACTCGAGTCGCCGGATGAGCTTTTCGTTCGCGCGTTGCGCGAGAGCGGCTACATCTCTTTCCTTACCGTAGGGGGCAAGGAGAACCGGGCGTGGCCGATTCGCAAAGGCGCCACGGCGTGGGAAGCCGCCGGGTCCATTCACACCGACCTGCAAAAAGGATTCATCCGGGCGGAAATCATTGGCTTCGACGATTTCATCCAGGCCGGCGGCGAAACGGAGGCCAAGCGGGCGGGTAAACAGCGGCTGGAAACCAAGACGTACGTCGTGGAGGACTACGACCTGGCCCACTTCCGTTTCAACAAGTAGCCGCCAGGCCGGTCCTCAGCAGGAGCACGTCGTCGTCCTCGACGAACTGAATCCCGGAGAACAGCGCGCCGATAACGACGCTCCACAACAGGAGCGTGCTCGACAACCGGCGGGCTAAGGTCTTGACCTTCAACACCGGAGGCGGGGTGGCGGGCAGGGCAGCGGGGGCAAAACCCATTTCAGACATGGACGAACAAGCTACCCACGGCCCCGCCTCCGTCGAGTCCGATTTCGCGCCGGCCGGAGTTTTGCCCGCCTGGCCTTGACGCCGCCCTTGCAAATCCACGCCTGCCCGGCACACTCACGCGGTGTGAACGCCGCCGAACCAGCACAGTGGCAAGTCGCATCACACGAGTAGTCCGAGTGGAAGCGTCCACCACCGCTCGGAGCGGACCAATGCATGAATGCCTTGCGGCTCGAAAACATCGGCCAGATTGACCTGGCTGACATCCAGTTCGGTGACTTGACCGTGTTGGTGGGTCCACAAGCTACTGGAAAGAGCATTTTCCTCCAGTTCCTCAAGCTATTGGCGGACACCGGTGAGGTTTTGGACACTCTCAAGGAGTACGGCCTGGATTGGCAGCAAAATTTGCCGGAATTCCTCGACATCTACTTTGGTGAAGGCATGCGCGGCATCTGGCGCAAGAACAGCCGGATTTTCGCAGACAATTCGTCGATCCATCTAGAGAAGCTGGTCCGCCGACAAAGGCCGAATAAGACGGGATCCCTTTTCTTCATTCCAGCGCAACGCGTGCTCACACTCGGCAAGGGTTGGCCGCGTCCGTTTACCGACTACAGCCCCGGTGATCCATTCACCGTGCGGGACTTCAGCGAGAAACTGCGTTCGCTGGTGGAATCGGAGTTCAGCACTGAAGCCTTGTTCCCACAGACGCGCCGCCTCAAGGCCGGAATCCGCAAGTTGCTTGAGCGCGACGTGTTTGCCCGCTTTGGGTTGCGCATAGAGCGCCATGGTCCTCAGAAGCGACTGATGCTTGGAGCCAAGACTGCGGAGGGGACGCTTCCCTTCATGGTTTGGTCAGCGGGGCAGCGGGAGTTTGTGCCGCTCCTGCTGGGACTGTATTGGCTGCTTCCGCCCACGAGGGTCTCGCGTCGTCCTGGCATCGATTGGGTGGTCATCGAAGAATTGGAGATGGGGCTCCACCCGCACGCGATCTCTGTTGTGCTCTTACTGGTGTGCGACTTATTGTCTCGGGGCTACCGGGTCTGCCTCTCCACTCATTCGCCCCATGTACTCGATGTCGTCTGGGCGCTCCAGGTTTTCAAGCGGCACCGGGCCGAGCCGGAGCGGTTATTGGCCCTGTTCGATGCCGCGCCGGACCCGGTCATGAAGGAGATGGCAAAGAAGGTTTTGGAGAAACACGCCCGCGTATACTACTTCGACCGCGATACTGAACGCACCCGCGACATTTCCAATCTCGAACCAAGCTCGACCGACAAGGGCGAGTCCGGATGGGGCGGCTTGAGCGAATTCAGCGGCCGTGTCGCGGATGCCGTCGCGCAGGTGGTGGCGGATGCGGACTCCTGAGACGCACATGACTTTCAAGGAGTCCGTTCGGGCGACGACACAGGTGACGAACGCTTACCGCCGGGGACTGCAAGCCCTCCGAGAGTCGGACCGCAACCGCCTCTCGTGCGCCACGCCTCGGCGTCTGAGGGGAAGCATCGATCTGGACTCCCATCTCGCCGCGACGCAACCGCAGGCGACACGTTGGGATTACGGCATCGGTCTGCGCCACGACGACACGAAGGACCGCGTGATTTGGCTGGAAGTGCATCCGGCCTCCAGCGGACACGTCAGCGAGGTCTTGGACAAACTGCGTTGGCTTCGCGACTGGCTTCGGGATTCAGCGCCTCGCCTCAATGCGTTGCCGCGAGAGTTCGTCTGGGTGTCAAGCGGTCCTGTGCATCTACAACAGGGGAGCCGTCAGGCAAGGATTCTGGCGAGCAACGGGATGCGGCATCCCGTATCCCATTTGCGAATATGAACTGGAGGACATCCTGAACGAATCGGCGGGCAAGCCGGGTGGTTCGATGGCGGACTGTCAAGGAACTGCGGCCAACCGGGCACCCGGCGGGGTGCCACTGCACGCTGTTTCGATAGCGGCTCCGCCGCGCCAAGTTCATTCGTGGTTGAAGCCTGCCGTCCGGAATACTGCGGGGATTGGGGACAGGAGAGGACCCATTCACGCCGCGCGTGCCGACGCCACGTGCGTAAATCGCAAATCCCAAATCGCATATCCCTAGACTCCCCCAAACCTCCGGTGCCGGCGCCCGTATTCCTCCAGCGCGTCGAACAATTGCGCCTTGCGGAAATCGGGCCAGAGCGTGGACGTGACGACCAGTTCGGCGTAGGAGATTTGCCAGAGCAGGAAATTGCTCAGGCGCATCTCGCCGCTGGTGCGGATGAGCAGATCGGGATCGGGAAAGTTCTTCGTGTAGAGATGCTGCGAAATCGTCTGTTCGTTGATCTCGGCGGGATCCAGCTTGCCCTTCTGCGCTTTGGCGGCGATGTCGCGGACGGCCTCGACAATCTCGGTGCGGCTGCCGTAGCTCAGGGCCATGATCAGCGTGAGGCCATTGTTCCTGGCCAGGGCTGCCTTCGACTTCTCCAACTGCTGCTGGACGAACTCGGGGAGGCGATAAATTTGCCCGATGGCTTCGAGGCGGACGTTGTTCCGATTCAACTCGCCGATTTCGTTCTTCAGGTAGCGGGCAAGGTATTTCATCAGCGTGTCCACCTCGTCCTTGGGCCGGCCCCAGTTCTCGACCGAGAACGCGTAGACCGTGAGGTATTTGATGCCCGCCTCGCCGGCCGCGCGGACCACCGCGCGGACTGACTCCGCGCCCTCGCGGTGGCCTTCGACGCGCGGCAGGTGGCGCTGCTTGGCCCAGCGCCCGTTGCCATCCATGATGATGGCGACGTGCGACGGCAGGTTGGCCCTGGCTTGCTCGCTCAGGTGGGTCTGGGCGGTGCTCATCGGTGAGTGGATCGAGTGTTCAGTAATCAGTGTTCAGTAATCAGTGTTCAGTCTCCAGTTTTCAGCAAGGCGGAGCGCATGGGTCCGCTGTCCGAACACTGATTACTGAATACTGATTACTGATTACTGATTACTGAGCTTTTACAGCAAGATCGTCTGATCTCGGGCTGGACCCACAGAAACGATGGCCAGCCCGGCGCCGGTAAACTTCGCGATGGCCTGGAGATACTCCCGGCAGCGGGCGGGCAAGTCCCGGAACTTGCGCACGCGCGTGGTCGGCTGCCGCCAGCCGGGGAAATCGACGTAAATCGGTTCGCACTTTGCCAGGACCTCGACGTCGTTCGGAACATAGTTAAACATTTCCTTGCCCGCCCGGTAACCGACGCAGACGCGAATCCGCTCGAGCGAATCCAGCCCATCCACGTTCGTCACGGCCAGTTCGTCGAGGCCGTTGACCATCGTCGCGTGGCGGGTCGCCACGGCGTCGAACCATCCGCAGCGCCGGGCGCGGCCGGTGGTCGCGCCAAATTCACGGCCCAGGCTGTGCAACAAATCGGCGACCTCCGCGCACTCCGTGGGCAACGGCCCCTCGCCCACGCGCGTGGTGTACGCCTTCATCACGCCGACGACACGGTCCATGCGGTGTGGCGCCACGCCCGAGCCCGTGCAGGCCCCGCCCGCGGTGGTGTTCGACGAGGTGACGAACGGATACGTCCCGTGATCGATGTCCAGGAATGTGCCCTGCGCGCCTTCGAAGAGGATGTGCTTGCCCTTGCGCATCGCTTCGTGGAGGTAAACAACGGTGTTGGCGACGTACGGCTTGAGGGCCTTGCCGGCAGCCAGGTAGTCGGCAAGCACGGCACGGAACGACAGGGGCTTGGCGCCGAAGGCTTTCAGCACTTCGTTGTTTTCGCGAATTTTGAGCGCGAGCTTCTCCTCGAACCGCCTGGGGTTGATGAGGTCGAGGACGCGCAGGCCCACGCGGGCGGCCTTGTCGCCGTAAGCTGGGCCGATACCGCGTTTGGTCGTGCCAATTTTGTTTTTGCCCTTGAGGATTTCGCGCTGCTCATCCAGTTCGCGGTGATAG
>CAZZAQ010000078.1:6479-11070 GCA_964652165.1 uncultured Bifidobacterium sp. | reverse complement strand
CGCGAGCGCGATTGGCCCACGCCGACGATGCTCAGCGCGCCGGCGTCGTTCACTTCCCCGACGACCGCGCAGACCTTGGACGTGCCGATTTCGAGTCCGACAATAATGTTGGCGGGATCAAACATGTTTTTTCCTGTAGGCGGAGGGCTTGAGCGGGCGGGGCGGAGTGGGCGGAACGCCGGCGGCGTCGATCCACTGCATCGGGCAATTGTTTCCCACCGCCAGATCCAGCCCCGTAATGTGCCGGCCGAAGCGTGACGCGTGATCGCTCACGATCCGCCAGCGCCGAAGTTGCGGCTCAAAATCGCCCAGGCCAAAAGTGACCTCGTTCCCCTGCCGCGTCGTCAGCACCAACACGCCTGCCTGGCGGGTGTCGATCAGTTTGATATCCACGATGCCGAGCATTGGCGAGCGGTTGAATGCCCGCACCAGCGCCAGCGCGGCATGAACCTGGGGTGCTTCCGTCGTGCGGCCGGGGCGGACGTCCTGCGGTTGCATGCCGAGCAACTCGGGAAGCGCATCGTTGGTCTGCGCCGGTGGGATCGCCCGTTGTGCCGGCTCGATGGGAAACATGAAATGGCCGTTTGCATCGAGAGTGTAACGCCCGCCCGGCGAACCGTCCTGGCGCACCAGCAACACCTGGGCGATGGGCTCCCGTTCGGTCACGTGAATGCGGAGCGTTCCCGGCAGCGCCCGCTCGACCGCCACGGACTCGATCGCTGGCGCCATTTCGAGGTCGCGCTTGACGCGCGCCAGGTCGAGCCGCATGAGATTGGCCTTCGGCCGCACGCCGGCCCACGAGCGCAATTGCTCGGGTGCGAGCACACCGTCGGTTTCGATCTCCAGCCGCGTGATGGCGAAGGCATCATTGTTGTAAACGTACCGCTCAATCAGCGCGCCGATGCCTCGCCAGCCGCCGTACACCGCTCCAAAGAAAATGGCCGAACCCACGAAGAGCCACATGAGCCGGCGCGTCCGGTGCTCGCGCCGCTGGCTGGAACTGAGCTTTACGTCCAGGACGTGCCCGCGCCAGTGGCGGCGGTTCCTGTATTTGCGACGGAGGAACATGGGACGGATCACTTCCTCCGCCTCAGCGCCAGTTCGACCATGCGCTGGCAAAGTTCGGCGTAGCTAAGGCCGGCGGCGGCGGCGGCTTTCGGGAGCAGGCTCGTTTCGGTCATGCCGGGCAGCGTGTTCACTTCCAGCACGACGGGTTCGCCGTTCGCACGCACCATCACGTCCACGCGACCGTAGTCGCGCCCGCCAATGGCGTTGAACGCGCCGAGGCCCGCGGCCTCGATGGCTTGCGCCACCGACGGTTCGAATGAGGCCGGGCAGAAATATTCCGTGGCGCCCGCGGTGTATTTGTTGGCGTAGTCGTAAGCGCCCTGTTTCGGCCGGACTTCGACGACAGGCAGCGCGCGCCCGTCGAGGATGCCCACGGTCGTTTCCCTGCCGATGATGCGCTCCTCCATCAACACTTGCGCGTCATATCGCAGCGCCTCGGACAGCGCCTGGCTCCAGTCCGCGACGCGCTCGACGATTTGCAGGCCGACGCTCGACCCCTGGCGCACCGGCTTGAGCACGACCGGCGGCTGCCAGCCCATCGGCCAGCTAGCGCCCGGCGAATCGAATACCATAAAACGCGCGGTCGGGATGCCTGAGTCGAGGCAGCGCTGCTTCGTGAGCACCTTGTCGAACGCAATGCGGCTGGCCTCGGGTCCGCAGCCCGTGTAAGGCACGCCGAGTTCTTCGAGACGCTGCTGCACCGCGCCATCCTCGCCGTAAGTGCCGTGCAACGCCAGGAACGCCACGTCGGTCCCGGCCGGCAGCGACCACAATTCGTCGGGCGGATCCAGTTCGCGCACCTCATGCCCGAGCGAACGCAGCGCGTTGGCCACGGCCGCGCCGCTCTTGAGCGACACGGCACGCTCGGCCGAGAAGCCGCCCAGCAGGACGGTGATGCGCACGTTCATTTGTGGATCGTTTGCTCCAAAGAAACAAGATTGTGATCGGCGGTGGCATTCGTCGGCACGGCCGCGGCCGGCTTGGCGCCCGAGGCGGGTGCCGCCGTCGATGCCGGCGCGGACGCCGGCTCGATCCTGTTGCGATGCCAGGCCGCGATGAACAGCCCGATGGCGAGCAGGAACAGAAATGTGCGATTCAAGCCTAATGGCTCAAGCCGGCGGGATAGGTAACGTTCGCTCACAAGTAGCGGTCAGGAAATCGTCGCAACCCTCAGGCCTCGGAGAACAGTCCTCCCGCTTCCTTCGTTGAGGAAAAGGGCCGAGTGAGGGTTGCGTGCGACTGCATCCGTGCAGCCGAAAGTGGGAACGTAGCCGTCCACGCGAGGAGGCGGATCAAGCGGATTTGCTTCTCAACCGCCTCGACAGGTCGGCGGCTACAGGGGGGCGCAACTCGACATAGTTGGAGTCGCCACGCTCGTCTACTCCCTCTCCTCCCTCGGAGGGAGGAGAGGGCCGGGGAGAGGAGGGCCGTTAGGATTGGGAGTTCTCCTCTCCCCAGCCCTCTCCCCGCTCCTCCGTCGCGGGGAGAGGGAGTTCCGAGCCCCAACGATGTCTGGATGCGCCCGCTGCAGGGTTGTCATTGAACAGCGTGCTCAGGCCCGGAGCAGCGAGCCTGCATGCCTGCCTGGTAAGAAAGCTTACGCTTCGCCGAGGATTTCCACCTCGGTCTCCAGCTCGATGCCGCGCGCGGCGCGGGCGCGTTCCTTGATCACGTCGATCAAGCCGAGGACATCGCGCGCCGTGGCGTTTCCCTCGTTGACAATGAAATTGCCATGCACGTCCGACACGACCGCGCCGCCCACACGCGCGCCCTTGAGGCCAAGTTCATCGATGAGCCGGCCGGCGGGAATCGTTTTCGGGTTCTTGAAAATGCAACCGGCGCTCGGGGCGGCGGGCTGCGATTCCCAGCGTTTTTCGCTGAATTTGGTCATGCGCTCGCCAATCGACTCGGCGGGCGCGGGCTGTCCTTTGAGCACCGCGCCCAGCGCAATGTGGTTTCTGAACAGGGGGCACCCGCGATATTCGACGGTCACTTCGCCGGCGGGCCGCTCGTGGACGGCGCCCGTGTAGTCCATGAATCGAATCCGGTCCACCACGTCGAAGAGCCACGAACCCATCGCGCCGGCGTTCATGCGCATCGATCCGCCAAGACTGCCAGGGATGCCTTCGAGAAACTCCAGCCCTGTCAGCCCCGCGCGCCGCGCTGCCACCGCGACCTGCTTGACTTTCACACCGGCGCCGCAGTGCAGGCGGTCGCCCTCGACTTCGAGTCGGCTGAAGTTCGGATGGCACAGGCAAATCACGGCGCCGCGCACGCCGCCGTCGCGGATGAGCAAGTTCGATCCGCGGCCGAGCAGCGTGAATTTGAGCCCGTGCGCCGCGCAGAACTTCAGGGTCGCGGCGAGGTCCGCTTCCGAAGACGGCTCGATGTAGAAGTCGGCCTTGCCTCCGACGCGCAACGTCGTGCGCCTGGCGAGCGACTCGTCCTGCCTGACCACGGAGTCCTTGGAGAGCAGCGCGGAAAGCTCGGTGAACACGGTTTCTTTGGGCGTCACGGTTTCTTCGGTCAACTCGGCGGCGAGCGCGTGCGCGGCGTGCGTGATGTCGCCCGCGCCGAGAAACAGCACGATGTCGCCCGGCAGCATCGCGGCTCGCACGGCGCAGCGCAAGTCGGGCGAAGTGCGGACAAATTCGACGGAAGGCTGGCCTGGCAGCGCCGGCGCATCACCCGCACTGACGCGAACCTCGGGCGTGAGGCCCGCGATGGCAGGTGGGACGACGGTCCGGCTGCTTTCGGCGGCGCGGACGGCTTCGGCGAGCCGCTCGCCAGTCACGCCGGGTATCTCAGGTTCGCTGGCGGCGTAGATGTCGGTGATCCAGAGCCGGTCGGCATCGCGGAAGCAGGTGGCAAATTGCCCGAGCAGGTGTTGCGTGCGCGTGTAGCGATGCGGCTGAAATGCGACCAACAGCCGGCGCGCGCCAAGCAGCTTGAAGGCGCTGAGCGTCGCTTCGATTTCGGCCGGGTGATGACCGTAGTCGTCGAACACGGCAAAACGGGCATCCGCGAACAGCAGTTCCTGCCGCCGTGCAGCGCCGGTAAAACCGGCAATGGCCAGCGCGATTTGCTCGGGTTCATAGCCCAGTTGGTGGAGCAACGCGACCACCGCGCCGGCATTGGAAACGTTCTTCTCGCCGAGCAGACGCGTGGTGAACTCGCCGAGCAACTCGGACTTATGCCAGACTTCGAACGCGGACGTGTTGCGTATTGCGTGTTGCGTCAAGCACGACTCGACGCGAGACGGCTTGAGGACTATTCGGTAGGTGGCCAGCGGATGGAGGCCGTACGACACTGAACCTGGACGGCGGGAGAATAGCTCAGCGAGGTGCGGGTCGTCGGCGCAGAAGATGACTTTGCCGCTCGTGTTCCGGCCCAACCCCTCGAACTCGCGGCAGACGGCCTCGAGGTTCGCGTAGTAGTCGAGGTGCTCCTCATCGACATTCAGCACGATGGCGTGGTGGGGCTGAAAGCAGCCCAACGTGCCGTCGCTTTCGTCGGCCTCGGC
>CAZZAQ010000078.1:5132-6469 GCA_964652165.1 uncultured Bifidobacterium sp. | reverse complement strand
CTCGGCGACGAAATACGGCTCGTCGCCATAGTGCGGCGGCGTGGCTCCGGGTGAGAGGCGCGCATGTCGCGAGAGCTGCGGCACGGGCGCCCCCACCGCGAAGCTGGGGTTGGCAGACAACTGTTCCAGTGCGAAAGCCAGCAGGGCGGTCGTGGTGGTCTTGCCGTGCATCCCGGCGACGGCCAGGCCGCGTTGACGGTGCATCAGCGCCGCCAGCAGCACGGCCCGCCGCGCCAGCGGAGCTTGCACTTGCGCGGCGGCTTGCAATTCGGGGTTCGTGAGCCGCACGGCGGAGGAATAGACCACCAGAACGGGCCGCGCCTCCAGCACCTGGCTGGCGGCGTGGCCGAGATGGATGCGCGCGCCACGCTGCTGCAATTCGCGCGTGAAGTCGCTGGATTCGAGATCCGAGCCGGCGACGCGAAACCCGGCGTCGAGCAGCAGGTGCGCGAGCGCGCTCATGCCGCAACCGCCGATGCCCACGAGGTAAATCGTGGCGCCGCGGGGCGCGCTTTCAAGCAGGCTGGATGCCTGATCTGGGGTCAGGAGGACCATTTAATTCTAACACCACATTGACGGCCGGAATGGCCATCACCATTAGAGCTAAAAGCCAGAACCAGACCGAAACGTAGTTTTTTCGGCATCCTTCATAAGAGGGAGCGTTGGTGATCGAGCTAATGGTCGACCGGCATGGTTGCACACGGATGCGCGGCCAAATTGACCGCAAGCGGCCGGAAGGCCACGTTCCGATGGCTGCGGGGCATTCGGAGACTCTCGATCTCGTCATGGCGCGCGTCGCTGGGGCGCCGCCACGCACCGTGGCTGAGCGCTTCGACCGTCGCGACGATGCGCTCGGCAATCAGTCCGGCGGCGTGCGGGATGTCCCAATGTTCGAGAGCGGCGACCATCGAAGCGCGGAGGGCGGCGTCGGTGATGAGGCGCTGGACGAGACTCACGAGTTGTTCGGAGGTGGCGGCGCGTTGTTCCAGGAGGAAGGCGGCGCCGGCTTCGACGAAGCATTGCGCGTTGTGGAACTGGTGATTGTCCGCCGCTGCGGGGAAGGGGACCAGCACCGCGGGCACGCGCATCGCGGCGAACTCGGCGAGCGACGACCCGCCGCAACGGCTGACGGCGGCGGTCGCAGCGCCCAGGGCGAGTTCCATTTCGGTGAGGAACGGCCGGACGACCGCACGAACGCCGCGTTGCGCGTAGGCGGCCTGGACCTTCTCTGCGTCCGCGGGACCGGCCAAGTGGATGAATTGCAGATCCGGCAGCGCGGCTGCGAGCGCCGGGAGTGCGCCGAGGACCAGGTCGTTGACGGCAGTGGCGCCCTGGCT
>CAZZAQ010000078.1:0-5122 GCA_964652165.1 uncultured Bifidobacterium sp. | reverse complement strand
ATAATTCCTCACTCGAACACGAAAGAGAGCTTCAGCCGCGAGCGCAGGGAGCGCGGTGAGGACGAGATCGTTGATGGCAGTGGCGCCCTGGCTGCCGCCCATCACGAGCAATACCGGCCGCCGCGCATCGAGCCCGAGCGACATGCGGCAGGCGCCGGTGTCGGCAGGCTGGAATTGCGGACGGACCGGCGTGCCGGTACAAAGGATGTTGTGGTGGTGCAACCGCGCCACCGTGGCTGGAAAGCCGACAAACGCCTGCGTGACGACGTGGGCGAGCCAGCGATTGGCACGGCCGGGAATGGCGTTGGCCTCGTGAAGAAAGGTCGCAGCGCCGCACGACCTGCCGGCCAGAATGGGCGGCGCGCTGGTGAAGCCACCCATCGCGAGCACGGCGTGCGGAGGACGCTGACGGAACAATGCTCGGGCGGCGCGATATGATTTCGCCATGCTGGACAGAAACTCGCCGAGCCGGCCGCGCGCCAGACCCACGGCAGGGAGCGTGACGACGGCCATGTCGCGAAGGCTCTGCACGGCCTGCTGGTCCACTTCCTTCGGAGAGATCAGCAGCGTGACGTCGCAGCCGCGCGCCAGAAGCTGTTCGCCGACGGCCAGGCCGGGGAAGAGGTGTCCGCCGGTGCCGCCGCACGCGATGGCAGTGAGGGGACGGAATGTTTTCTCAACGCTCAAACGGTTTGAGGCGCGGCGAGTTCGTCGGTCTCATAGTCGCGTCGGCTCGCCGCGGCGACGAAAGGGACGGGCGCGTGCCGTGCAATGCTGAGCAGCAAGCCGACGCAGGTGAGCATCAGGACGAGATTGGAACCGCCGTAGCTGAGGAACGGCAGGGCGATGCCTTTGTTGGGCAGCGCCCCGGTGACGACGCCGATGTTGATCATGGCCTGCAACCCGATCAGGAACGTAATGCCGGAGGCCAGAAGCATCCCGAACGTGTCTGCCGCGCGCCAGGCGATGTAAACACCGCAGAGCAGGATGGTGAGGTAGGCCACGAGCACCGAGAGCGTCGCTATCAAACCCAGTTCCTCGCCGATGATCGAGAGGATGAAATCGGTGTGGTTCTCGGGCACGAACCCGAGCTTTTGCCGGCCTTCACTCAGTCCGACGCCCTGCACCCCGCCGGAACCGAACGCGGCCATCGACTGCCAGGTTTGCATGCCCTTGTCCAATCTCGTCTCGTAGGGATGCAACCAGGCGTAGACGCGCTCGGAGCGCATCGGGTCGAGCGCGATGAAAGTGGCCAGCCCGCCGGCCAGCAACAGCACGGGCGGCAGGACGTAGAGCCACCGCGCGCCGGCGATCAGGAGCATCACGCCGACGACCGCCGCCAACAGGGCCGTGGTGCCCACGTCGGGTTCCTTGAAGATGAGCGCGAGCACGACTGCCACGCCGAGACAGGGATGGAGAATCCCGCGGCGGAACTGCGGCATGAAGCGCTGGAATCGGTCGCCATACCACGCGACCGCGATAATCACGGCGATCTTCGCGAACTCGGACGGCTGGAGCCGGAAAGCCGCCGTGCCCATCCAGCGCGAGGCTCCCTTTTTCGTGATGCCCACGTGTGGAATCCAAACACAAATCAACAGCACCACGGCCAGCCCGAGGAACAGCCACCAGAACTTTTTCAACCAGCGATAATCGATCGCGGCGCCGGCCAGGCAAGCGACGAGGCCGACACCGGCCCAAATCGGCTGCATGATCAGGAAGCGGGCTTCCGGCTGCCCCATGCTGGCGCTGACCAACATGACGATGCCCAGGACCAGCAGGCCGAGCACCGAGAAGAGCAGGAGCGAGGTGGCGGCTTTCATGAAGTTTACTCCCCTCACACTGGTTCTCGCGCGGCGTCCGGGCGGCGGAGAATCTGCGTCGCTGCGAACAGCGCAGCGATCCGAGTCGCGCATTGGTTTGGCAGACCTCGCCGGACGTCAGCGGCGTGAGAACACAGGTGAGGGGATAAAGGGAAAGGGAATCCGAAAGGCGGCCGGACGAACACAGTCCGTCATCAGGTCGCAACGGAAGCCGCAGCCGGCCAATGTAAGGAACGCATCCCAGGGTATTGCAAAGCCCGATCAGGTCACGGTGTCACTTTCTGACCCTGTGCGCTGCCGTTGAATAAGAAGCAAACCAACCAGCCGGCACCGACATTCTTACTCTTAATCCTAATCTTAATCTTACTCTTAGTCCGGGTTCTTCCAGACACTTGGAGATTAAGATTAAGAGTAAGAGACGGAATGCTTCGCCGATTACTGGCAAAAGGGCTCTCGGAAGGGGGCTTGTATAGTCTCACCCCTCACCCTCAATCCCTCTCCCCTTTGAGGGGAGAGGGAAGCGCCAACGGCCATCAGGCCACAATCCAATCCTCTGCAATCAGCGAGGAAACCCAAAACTGCGTCACTGCCGACGGTCAATCAGCGCGGAACAACTCCTCCCGGCGGAGCGGAACCTTCCGGCAGCAGGGCCGGAGTCGATGGCGGAGTAACCGGCGGCGGAGCGGTCGCCTCGAGAGGCGGCGGGGCCTTGCTCGGAATCTTGAGCTTTTGGCCGACGCGAATTCCCGTGGTGGGCAGATGGTTCGCCGCTTGAATCTCTTTGACCGTCACGCCATAGGTCTTGGCGAGATCATAAAGCCGGTCGCCCGACTTGACGACGTGAATCTTCTCCCCACCACTGTCGCCCGCGCCCGTGGCTGTCCCGGCGGGGGTCCGCGCGTTGACGACCATGGTTCGCGGCGGCGGGATTTTGACCTTCTGGCCGATGTTCAGCTTGCTGGGATCGACGCCGGGGTTCGCTTCCGCGATGGCTTTATAGCCGACTTTGTATTTCTGGCCCAGGCTGGAGAAGGTTTCGCCCTTGAGGATCGTGTGCTCGGTGAATGCAGAGTGTGCAGTCGGATCCTGAGGGGTCGGCGGTGGCGTCGGGATGGGTTGCGAGAGAGCGATCGGGGGACTCTGATTCGACGGCGCCGGGGGCGATCCCGGCCACGCGGGGTCACCCGTCAATGTCGGCGGGGTTTGTGGCAGCGTGGAGTCGGTGCCCGCGATATCGGCGTCCTTCTTGTTGCAGCCGGCGAATAGAAGCCCCACCAGCAGCACAACGTGGCCGGCGAGGATGACAAAAACAGTGTTGCGAATGTGGGCTTTGCCCTTGTCCGCGAAAGTCCCCTGCGGGACGAGTGGGTTCGGTGTGTTCATTTTCAGTTAAGCGCTCAAAGCGTCGGTTCTTGAGGTCGGTTTGTTACTCTGTCGCGCCGGGGTCGTCCCTCAACCGACCCCGAAGCGAGTTTCTGAATCAATTCATGGCTGTCCGTGCCGGGGCAGTCCTGCCCCCGGCGCTGTCCGCGGCCTTCCGCAATTCCAGCACCGCCTGTCGAAACACTTCCCCCCGGTGCTGGTAGTTTCGGAACTGGTCGAAGCTGGAACAAGCGGGCGACAGCAGCACCACGTCGCCAGCAGCCGCGTGGCGCGCGGCTTCGGAGACGGCTTCTATCAGCGAGTCGGCCAGAGTGCAAGGAGTAAAAAGGCTCCACGCGGCGCGGATTCTCTCGCGCGTCTCGCCAATTAAAAAGGCGCCCTTCACGCGCTGGGACAGGAGCGGGCCGATCTCGTAATACTCGAAGGCCTTGTCGCGTCCGCCGGCGATGAGCCAGACATTGGGCTCGCCCGGACGCGCGGCCGGGGCGCTCAACAGCGCCTGGCGCACGGCGTCGAGGTTGGTCGCCTTCGAGTCGTTGACGAACTTCACACCGTTGATATCGGCAACTAGTTCGCAGCGATGAGGGCCGGATTGAAACCTCGTGAGCGTGTCGGCCATCGCCTCGAGCGGGATGCGCAACACTCGGCCGACGGCCAGCGCAGCCATAAGATTCTCGGCGTTGTGCGGTCCGGCGACGCGGCAATGCTCCAGGTTCAGCAGCGGGCCGGCCCAGCCATCGAGCCGGCTGAGGATCAGGCTGCGGTCCAGGTGCAGGTCGGCGCGGCGGTTGTTCGCGCTGAAGGTAATGACCTTCGAGGGGATGTTTGCCTTCAAGGCTTGCAACTGGGCGAGGGCTTCGCTCTGGATGATGGCCCAATCGAACAGTTGCTGGTTGCTGAACAGCCGCGCCTTGGCCAGCGCGTAGTCCGCCATGCCGGTGTAACGGTCCATGTGATCGGGGGTGATGTTCAGCAACACCCCGATGGCCGGGCGAAAGAACTGAATCGTCTCGAGCTGGAACGAGCTGACCTCAAGCGTAAGAAAATCCAATTCGCGTGTCTGCTCGACCACCGAGCAGACCGGCGTGCCGATGTTGCCGGCGGCGAGGGTCTTGATGCGCTGGGCGGTCAGGAGGCGCTCGACCATCTCGGTCGTGGTGGTCTTTCCGTTGGTGCCGGTGATGGCGATGTTGAGGCAGAGCGCATGTTGGTAGCCCAGCTCGAACTCGCCGATGATCGGCACCCCGCGCTCGCCCATTTCGCAGAGCACCGGGTTGTTCCACGGCACCCCGGGGCTGACGACGGCCAGTTCAAACGGTCCCGCTGGCGCTTCAGTGACGCCAAGTTGCACACGCGCCCCGCGCTCACGCAACGCCGCCGCGTCGCTTTGCAACTGTGGCGAATCCGACGAGTCCACCACGAGCACCTTCGCTCCGCGCCGCAGCAGAAAGTCCGCGGCGGCCAGGCCGCTCTTGCCGAGGCCGAGGACGAGGACACTTTTGTGTTCGAGTGGGATCACGGCGTCGCATGGAGTAATCAGTAATCAGTAATCAGTAATCAGATTCAGTTCGGCGGGGACGTCCGAAGGCATCACTGAATACTGAACACTGATTACTGATTACTGAATGCTTCTCACCGAATCTTCAAGGTGCTCAGCGCCACGACCCCGCACAAAACACCCAGGATGTAAAAGCGTGTCACCACTTGCGACTCGTGCCAGCCCATTTTCTCGAAGTGGTGGTGCAGCGGCGCCATCTTGAAGATGCGCCGGCCCTCGCCGTACTTTCGCTTCGTGTACTTGAAGTAGCTCGTTTGCAGGATCACCGACAGCGCCTCGGCCACGAACACGCCGCCGGCGAGCACGAGCACCAGCGGTTGGTGAATGAGCACCGCGATAATGCCCAGCGCGCCGCCCAGCG
>CAZZAQ010000077.1:8323-11125 GCA_964652165.1 uncultured Bifidobacterium sp. | reverse complement strand
GACGCGGCCACCCGCTCCCGCTTCAGCGCCAATGCGCCCTGGTGCAAACGCACCCGCGGCCCCATCTTCACCGACCCCGATTTCGTCACCCTCTGTGTCTCCACTCCCGGCGCCTGCGCGGAAATCAGTTGCGCCCACTACCTGCCAGCCGCCGGAGTGATCGAAGTCCCGTCGATGAACCAGAGCGTTCACATCGGCCTCTGCACCACCCCCGCGCCGCCATGCGATCCGACTCCCATTCCGTTCCCATGCCCATGACCTCCGATTCGTCCGGTCCGCTGCACCCTCGCGTCACCAATCCGGAATCACTCCAGCTTCTTGCGCGCCCGGCGCTTGGCGTCCAGAAGGCGGCCGGCGGTGGGGAGCTGGCTGTGGCCAAGGCAGTTCAAACTTTTTACCGGAGTTGACACCATTGGACCGCCGTTGTCCTACCCTGCGTGCGACAATGGCCGCATGATGAATAGAGTCGTCAACGCTTTGGACGTGGTGGGGCCGACCGACCGGCCGGCCTGGACGCGCAGCAGCGCTTCCCTGTCGGCGCGGCGCGTTCGGACCGGCAGAACGCCCCGTCGGCCGGCGCCACTGCTGCCCGGCTATTGCCGCTTATGGCCGCATGATTTTTTGCCGCGTCAGCGTCAGATCTGCATTCGCAAGTGGTTGAAAATCAACGGCCGGACTTTTTTTCCGTTCATGTTTCGGGCCAGCAGAGTTTGCCCCGGTTTTGTCCGTTGACACTCCCGAACCCGAAACCTATGGTCTGCCTCCCGTTGCGCCCGCCTCTATAAGCCCTGCCATGTCGGAACACCCCGCCACGGCCTTTCGCTGGTTGCGCTCCGGCGACGAGGCGTTCCCCGCGATGTTGCGCGCCATCGACGGAGCAGGCGAGTCGGTGCGGCTGGAAATGTACATTTTCTCCGCCAGCCCGCTGGCCGACCGGTTTCGCGACGCGCTGGTGCGCGCGGCGCGGCGCGGCGCCCGCGTGCAGGTGATGCTGGATGCCTTCGGCTCGTTCCCGCTTTCCGAGAGCTACTGGGATTCGCTCACCGAGGCGGGAGGGCAATTTCGCTGGTTCAATCCGCTGGCGTTCGGCCGGATGCTCTACCGGGACCACCGCAAAATCCTCGTGTGCGACGGGCGGACGGCGTTCGTCGGCGGGCTGAACATCGCCCCGGAGTACGAGGGGGACGGCGTGGAGCGGGGCTGGCGCGATTTGGGCATCGAAACTCGCGGGGCGCTGGCCGGGGAACTTGCCGAGGGCTTCGATGCCATGTTCGAGCGCGCCGACGCTCCGCACAAACGTCTCCAGCGCATCCGCAAAGCTACGGCCCGGACCACGACGTCCGCCGAATCGTGGCGGCTGCTCCTGAGCGGCCCTGGCCGCGGTTACAATTTCCTCAAGCGCACGCTCGCCAACGATCTGGCCAACGCCAAGGACGTGCGGATTGTCGCCGCCTACTTTTTGCCCACCTGGAAGATTCGGCGCGAGTTGGAACGGGTGACCCGCCGCGGGGGGCGCGTGCAACTCGTACTCGCCGGCAAATCCGACGTGCGCCTCTCCCAGCGGGCCAGCCACCGGCTCTACACGCCGCTGATGCGGCGCGGCGTGGAGATTTACGAGTATCAGCCTCAAATCCTTCACGCCAAGCTGTTCCTCATCGACGAACAGGTCTACGTCGGCTCGTCAAACCTGGACGCCCGGAGCCTGAACATCAATTACGAACTGCTCGTCCGGATCACGGATCCCCACGCCGTGAATCAAGCGCGAGCCATCTTCACCGAGATCCTCGGCCATTGCCGGCGCATCGAACCCGCTGTTTGGCGAAAGTCGCGCTCGCTCTGGACCAAACTGCTCGAGGACTGGGCCCACTTCTTTCTCGCCCGGGTGGACCCTTACCTGGCGCGCCGCAACCTTGGCCGATGGAAACACTGACCGCGCCCACCGGCAGACCCACGACTCGCCGCCAAACACAAGTCCGCAATCATAGCGACCTGGCCTGTCGGTAAAAATCCCGCTTCCCTCCCGGCCCGGAATTGGCTAGCAACTAACCAGATGCCGATCGAAAAAATCATCGTACTGGAGGACGACCTTGTCGTTCGCAAGACCCTCGAGCAACAACTCCGATACCGCCGATACGATGTCGCCAGCGCCGAGAACATCGCCAGCGCCGTCGAATTGCTCGGCAAGGACAACTTCGACCTGATGATCGTCGACGTGAAACTGCCTGATGGCGACGGCATCGAACTGCTTAAACAGATCAACTCCCGGCCCTCCCGCCCGCTGGTCGTGATGATCTCGAACCACGGAACGGTGGACATGGCCGTCGAGTGCATGAGCAACGGAGCGTTCACGTTCCTCACCAAGCCGATTTCGGCCGAGCACCTGGCCGTCACCCTCAAAAAGGCCGAAGAACACTCGCAACTGGTGAAGGTTTCGCAGCACCTCAGCCAGGGCGACGAGGAAGAGGGCTTCGAGTTGCTGGGCCACAGCGCCTGCATGGAGCAGCTTCGCGCGCTCATCCGCAAAGTCGCCCGCACCCACGCCACCGTGCTGATCCAAGGCGAAAGCGGCACCGGCAAGGAACTTGTGGCCCGGGCGCTCTACCGCCAAAGCCCGCGCGCCGGCGCGCCCTTCATCAAGCTCAACTGCGCCGCCATCCCCGAGACCCTCATCGAGAGCGAATTCTTCGGACATGAGAAAGGCTCGTTCACCAACGCCGTTTCCAAGCGCGAAGGCCGCTTCGAACTGGCTCACACCGGGACGATTCTGCTCGACGAGATCAGCGAAATCTCCTCGACCGTGCA
>CAZZAQ010000077.1:0-8300 GCA_964652165.1 uncultured Bifidobacterium sp. | reverse complement strand
GCTCCTGCGCGTTCTCCAGGAGCGAGAGTTCGAACGCGTGGGCGGCAACCGCACCATCCGCGTGGATGTGCGCGTGCTGGCGACGACCAACCGCAACATTGAAGAAAGCGTCCAAAGCAAGGGCTTCCGGCAGGACCTGTTCTTCCGGCTCAATGTCGTGCCCATTTTTCTCCAGCCCTTGCGCGACCGCCGCGAGGACATTCCGGTGCTGGCCGAAACGTTCTGCAAGCGATTCGCCCGCAAGCACGGCGTCGAAATTCACGGCATCAGTGAGGACTGCCTCAAGGGGCTGGCGGATCACTCCTGGCCAGGCAACGTGCGAGAACTCCAGAACGTGATTGAGCGCGCGGTGATCCTCTGCAACGAGGCAGGGCTTCTCGAAACGGTCCACCTCGGCATGGGCCATCCGGTGTTGCCTGCGGCCCCATCCGCCCCGGGCGCCGGAACGCTGGCCGACAACGGACGACTGGCGACGCTGGCGGAGGTCGAGAAACTCCAGATTCTCGCCGCGATCTCGACGTGCAAAGGCAACCGCACCCACGCCGCTCGCATGCTCGACATCAGCGTGCGCACGCTCCGCAACAAGCTTCGGGAATACAATTACGCGGACGGCGAGGATTCCGAGTCTGAAGCGCAAGACGCCGTCGCCTGAGTTGCGGGAAGTGCTTGGCGTAGCCGCGACCGTGAGGTCGCGGGACGGGAACGCTGAAGGTTGGGCGTCAGGAACGATTTCGTCCCGCTTGTGAACCCAGCCCGCGACCTTACGGTCGCAGCTACGCTCAACGGATGCGAGTTGCGCGCCTGTCCCGCAAACATCCGTCTGCTCGGGACGCTTGTATATAATTTGGACAGCTCCCTTCCCTGCTTCAGCCGTTTCCGGTTTCCAGGTCTGGACCCGTCAAAAAACTTGATCCCGTCCTGACACCCGCTGTTCGCAATCAAGACAGCGGTTTTACGCAATAACGACAGACCTTTCCCCAGCTTTTCCCAAACGCGGAGCCCGGATTGATTCCGACTGGCAAAGGCTCTGCTAATTGCCCTGCCGCGGTCAGAAACAGGACGCGACTTTGGACATGGAACGATGGTCCAGCGGATCGGGAAATCCGTGGTAACGCTCTGGCCCCACTTTGAACATTATGGTCACGCAAACTCGAGGCTGTGTTGGCAGACCCGCGCGGGCCGTCCGTGCATCGCGCGGGCGCACGGCAAAAAATCGCGCGCCAATCCCCCTCCGGCGTCCGCGCACCTCAAAGAACGCCCCCTCCATTCGTCCGGTCAGCCGTCGCGCCGGGAAGCCCGACCGGAACTGGCCCAGTCCGAGCCAACTCCGCCCGGGAAGCGCCACGGAAGCCCAGCTTGTTGAGCAATTCGTTCCGCTCGTCAAGAACGTCGTCGGTCGGCTCGCGATGACCCTGCCTCCTCACGTTGACGGCGAGGAACTGTACAGCGCCGGCCTCTCCGGGCTGCTCAACGCCGTCCGAAACTACAATCCCCGCGCCGGCACCGCCTTCGAAACCTACGCGCGCCTGCGCATCCGCGGCGCCGTCCTCGACGAACTGCGGCGCATGGATTGGGTCCCCCGCTCCGTTCACTCCAAAGCCCGCAAGGTCCAGGCGGTCATGAACCAGCTCGAGCAGAAAAAGGGCCGGCCCGCGACGGAAAGCGAGATGGCCACGGCGCTCAAGCTTTCCGCGAAAGACTACCGGCAGTGGCTCGAAGAGATTCGCCCGGCTACCTTCGTGTGCCTCGACGCGGCGTTCAATAACGGTGAGTTCGACGATGGCTTTACGCAGTACGAAGGGCTGGCCGACCCGCGGCAGGAGAATCCGGTGGACGGTGCATTTCGCCACGAGGTTTCGCAGTTCATCGCCGAACGCCTCAAGGCCCTGCCGGACATGCAGCGCAAGGTGCTGGCCCTTTACTACTTCGAAGACATGCGCCTGCGCGAAATCGCCGAAGCGTTCGGCCTCACCGAATCGCGCATCTGCCAGATTCACGCTCAGGCGATTCTGGCCATCAAATCTCATCTTACAAAGTTTGACCCCCTCTTCGCATAATTTTTTGGCCGCGGAGCCTTTCCAATCAGGGACCGATGAACCGCCCTCTCCAGCAACTCATTGACGCGCTCCGCGAGGAACTCCAGCAGTGCGGTGAGATGCTCGCGCAACTCGACGAGCCGCTGCGGCTCGCGTCCGCCAACTCACCCGGTGCCGGCTGGCCGGGCCAACCGCGGGCCGACGCCCTCCTCGCCGCCCGTGAAGCCCGCGAATTCTCCCGGCAGCAACTGGCCTGGGCCGCCCAAAAGCCGCAGGCCGCTTCCATCGGCGAACTGATTCCCAGCCTGCCCCAGGACCACCAGCCGTTGGTGGGCGCACTGGTGGAAGAGAATGAAGCGCTCTGGCGCCGCGTCCACGTCCGCCTCCATCAGGACTTCTGCTGGCTCGATCGCGCCCGCGAAACCAGCCGCCAAAGCCTGGACCTGATCTCCTCTCCGGATGCCGCCACCGCGGACCTCACCCGGCCACCCCGCATCAGCGCCGCCTAAACCGAAGCAATCCAAGCCTATGCTCATCCTCTCGCGCAAGCTCAATGAAAGCATCGTCATCGACGGACGGATCATCGTGAAAATCCTGCGCATCGATCGCGACACCGTAAAGCTGGGCATCCAGGCGCCGGTGGAACTGCCCGTGCACCGGCAGGAGATCTTCGACGCCATTCAGCGCGGCAAACAGCAGTCGTCGCAAAACGTCGGCACCGAGACCGTCCCGAAGTCGCCGCGGGCGCAAGTCACTCCAATCACTCCGCCGCCGCCAGGCCGCCCAAACGACGTTGGGTCGCCGTAACGATTGCGTCCTGTCGTCGCCCGTCGAGCTTGAAGCCCACTCCTTTGCATTTCGGGCCGGGGGTCCCGCCCGTGTTCGACCCGCATATCCGCCTCGAGTCGTGTCGCAGCCTTTCCCGGACAGGCCGTAAAGCCCTGTCTGGCACGGGCGCTGGCGCGCCGGCGCGATGCGCCGGTTGGCTTGTACCGGCGCGCGGACATTGTTGGTGGAACCCGGCCCGTAAGTTCAGGACACCTGACCCCGTGGAAGTTGGCTGGCCCCGGAGGGATGGAGTGGCGGAGTGGTGGAGTGATGGAGTAATGGAGTGGCGGAGTGATGGGAACCCCATTACTCCAACACTCCAACACTCCAGCATTCCAAGCAGGGCCACCCAGCTCGCAGGGGCCGGCTTGTGCCACGCGCGGTTTGGCTTGAATGAGGTTGCGGATGTGAATTAAGATGTGGCCGTGAAAACCGTCGCCCTGAGAGAGGCCCAGTCACGCCTCGACCAACTGTTCGAGGAAGCCCAGGCCGGTTCGCCGGTGCTGCTGGTGCGCGGCGGGCAAGTCGTCAAACTGGAGCGAGTCGAGCCTCCGGAATTTGGCGGAGACGTGCGGACGCTGGAGAACATGCTCCTGGACGCCGCGCGGGGGTCGCACGCCGATTGGACGCCGCAGGACTTGGAAGACATCGCTCGTCGTGTGCGCGAGCGGCGTGGTGAGTGAGCTTCCGGATTCAGCGCTTTGCCCCTTCGTTTCCTTTGTTTCCTTCTGTAGAATTTTCATGCTTGGTTTGCCCCAGGCAGAATGAGGCGGTGGACGCCGTCCACCAGTTTGAGCTCATGGAAATTGATCAGAAGGCCAATCGAAACGTCCAGCAACTTCATGTAGCTGAGCAATTGGGCCTTATGAATCGGCAGGATTTCGTGGACCGACTTCAGTTCGAGCAACAGACAATCCTCGACCAGAACGTCAAAGCGCAGCGGCTCCTCGAAGATGAACCCCTTGTATTCAACTTTGACGATACGCTGATTGACCGCCGCCACCTGGCGCAGGCTCAGTTCGCGCATGAAGCACTTTTCATAAATGCTTTCGATGAGGCCTGGCCCCTTTAGACGGTGAACCTCAATGGCCGCGCCGATGGCTGTATGGCTCAGTTGATCCGCTTTGGTGAACAAAGGATGCATGCGCGGAATTTTACAGAAGGAAACAAAGGAAACGAAGAACCAAACCAGTGCTTCGTTCGGAGTGGAATCCCACGCACCTGTAAATGTTGTTTCTTGACGCGCTCTTACTCGGAAATCTCCTCCACCAGCGCCGACCCGGGCCTGGCCTTCCGGCCTGCTTTCATTTCGGGCAGCAGCAGCGCGCTGGCTGCCAGGATGAGCGCGCAACTGATGCCCGCGAGCAACCCCATTGGCAGGCGGCTCACGAACGCAAACGCAGCCGCAGGCGCCACCACCCCCCTGACCCCGGTCAAAAACGTGTGAACCGCCATGTAGTCCGCCACCCGCCCCGGTGGAGCGAACTTCGTGACCCACAAACTCCACGCCACGTCGCCACCGGCGTTTGAGATCCCGTAGACCACTCCGCCCGCAACCAGACCCCAGAAGGAGTTGCTCAGGAAAAAGGTCAGGATTCCAATCGCAAAGCCAACGTTCAATGCCACTCGCAGGGCGAAGAAGTTGACGTGGTCGAACAAATGGCCCCACACAGGACTCAGGACGAGCCGCGCCAGGTTGGGAATCACGCCCGTCAGTAGCGCGATCATCCCAACCGACACGATCTGGCCCGGATGATATTTCTCGTTGGCAAGATACTCGACGCGCAAGGGGAGCATCATCAGGTTGGCGAAGCCCATGAGCATCCAGCAGATGAGCGTGTGCCGGAATACCTTGTCATCCCTCGCGAAGCGAAGCGCCCTCAGCGGGTGCGCGCCCCCGTCGTGCGGGATGGTCTCCGTCGGACACCGCGCCAGGCAGACGCTCGCGAAACCCAGCGCCCCGCCGAACACCACGAGCAGCCAGCGAAATCCCTCCAGCCTCTCGCCACCCAGCGCGTCGCCGGCCAGCTTGCTGAACAGCGCCGCCATCGCGATGCGAATCATGACCGTCCGCGAAAAGCGCCGGCCCCGCTCCCTTTCAGGATAATTGTCCTGATACATCTGGGTCAGCAGCGGAATGATCGCGGCCGAGGACGCCATTCCGACCACGCTGCACGCCACAAACACCGGCAACACCGGCACTGCCGCCGCCAGGAGGAAGCTGACGGCGCCCGCGGCCAGAATCCGCGCCGCGGCCTGGCTCGTCCGCCAGCGCCGGCTCGTGACGAACGCCACGACGATGGGGGAAAGCAGCAGGCCGACGCTCCCCGCGCCGGCGACGGCGGACTTGGCGAACGCGCCCGCGGAAAAGGCCCGCACCGCAATCGTCAGGAGAAAGGTGCTCCCGGCCGTCTCCAGGATTCCGGCCGTTCCGGCGCGCCAGAGTTCGTAGAAGTAGGTCGTGCGGGTCCGCAGCGGGTCGGCCATGAGCGCGCAAGGTAAGCGCAAGGTAAAGAGCGGCGCAAAGTCTTTGTGCCGCAGGCCCGCAGTTCTGAATTGACGCCGTCAGCCATCACTATACCCCTCCCCCGTTGATTGCGGCAGCGAGTTGGCAATACCGAGTCTCAGATTCCCTTGCCAACATTCCCCTGCCAATTCCGCAAAGCCGATGCCAGCGCGGCGCAATGATCTGTCAAGGGAATGGGGGCAAGGGAATGAGAATTGCAGGCTAGATGCTCACGCCCGTGCTCGGGCCGATGACGCTGGTGGGGAAGGCCGGGAGGTAAACCGTGAACACTGTGCCCTGGCCCGCCTGAGTGTGGACGTGCAGGCCCCCGCGGGCCTGGGCCAGCAGCCGGTGCACGATGCACAGCCCAAGGCCGGTGCCCTGCGTGCGCGGTTGCGTGGTGAAGTATGGCTCGAAGATCTTCGGCATCACGTCGGGCCGGATTCCGGGGCCGTTGTCCTGGACGGACAGCGCGAGCAATGGCGCGCTGTTATTAAACCCGGCACGGTTGATAAACCGATCCTCGGAGCCGTCCGCGAAGAGTTTTAGATCGAGCGGTTGCTGGAGCAGGCTGCCGTGTATCTCGACACGGTGAAATTGCGGCGAGCACTGAAGCGCGTTGATCGTCAGGTTGAGGAGAATCTGGATGAGGTCCGTGCCGTTGATCGGGATCGCCGCGTCCTCGGGAAGCGGATGGACGAGGAGCTGGTTGTTCCGCGCACTGGGGTGGATTTGCAACAGGTCGCGCACGTCTCCCAACACCTGGTTGGCCCACACGCGGGCGGTGTCACCGGAGTTCTGGCGCAGGAAGCTCAGGTACCGGCGCGAAATTTCGATGCAGTTGGTCGCCTGCTTGGTGATGCGCTTGAGGCGGTCCTTGATCAACTCGAGGTCTTCGCCCTGGAGCGCGGACTCGTGGCTGACGCGCTGGTTGATGAATTGAAGCTGGCCGGAGATGACCGTGAGCGGGCCGTTGATGTCGTGAATGACACTGGCGTAGATCTCGCCGCGCGTCCGGTTCGTTTCACTTTCCAGATGGAGATCCTGAAGGTCCTTCTGGAGCCGTTGGAGCTGCTCGCCGTTGGTGCGGACTTCGCTGCCCAGCGAACGGCGTTCCAGGGCCTTCGCCACGGCGGCGCGCATCGTGGCCACGTCGAAGGGCTTGTTGATGTAGTCGCAGGCCTGGAGCCGCAGCGCCTGCCGAAGGGTGTCGGACGTTTCGAACGCCGTCATCATCACCGCCTCCACCGCCGGATCGAGGAACCGGAGCCGTTCGAGCACCTCGATGCCCGACATGCCCCCCATGCGGATGTCCAGCACCGCCACATCGAATGGCTGCTTCTTGGCCAGCTCGATGGCCGTGGGACCGTCCTCGGCCATCTCGATCTCGAATTCCTCCCGGAAGATCACCTTCAGCGACATCCGCGGCCCTTCTTCGTCGTCGACGATGAGCATTCGCGGCCGCTTCGAGGCCGACGCCGGCATCGCCACGTCGGCAAGCACGCTGAGGTCAGGTTCGGGCAGGGCGGAGGACAGATGCATGGCGGGAGTGCGAATTCGAGGAGGAGCCACCGACGGAAACGTCGGACATCGGCGCGGGCGCGCCGGGCGGCAAAAAGCTTCTCAAGTCCATCTATCGGGGTTCGTTCAATTGAACGCCGACATCCTACAAACGCGGCCTCGCGTCACAAGCCGTTTTTGTACGGACAAAGTATTCCTTGCCGCGGAAGCCGTCAGTTCGCTGCCGGCAAAGTGCTCTCGCTGCCGAGTGGCAACGAGATGCGGATGGAACTGACCTGGCCCGGCGCCGGATTGAAAATCGAAAGCCGGCCTTGATGCGTTTCCACGACTTTGCGCACGACGCACAGACCGAGGCCGAGGCCGACGGTCCGCGTCGTGTAAAATGGAGTCGGCACTTTTTGCGCGGCCTCGGCGCTGAACCCCGCGCCGTTGTCCGCGACGTCGATGTGGACCCAGTCATGGCCCTGGCCGTCGCTTTCGGTGGTCGCCTTGATCTGGATTCGGGCATCGGCGGGGTTGGCCTGGATGGCGTTAAGCAGCACTTCCGAAAGCGCGTGGCGCAGCGCGGCGCGGTCGCCCGCCAGGACAATCGGCTGGCCGCCGTTCTCAAACTGGAGCTTGGCCGACCTGGACGGCTGATGCCGGTGGGCTTCCGTGAACGCTTCTTCCAGGAGCTGCGTCAGCGGGAGCGACTCCCGGCCCAGGACGGCGTCGCGCGCCAGGTAGCGCATCTGACTGATGAGCCGGTTGACCCGTTTGACGCTTTCGGAGAGCGCCACGTCGAGCGAGGCGCGAAATTCCGCGTCCCGAAACCGCTCGGCGATTAGTTGCTGGTGCGTGGAAATCGGCACCATGGCGTTGCCGACCTCGTGGGCGATGCGGTCGGCCATGCTTTTGACCAGCCGAAGGTTGGCCGCTTCAATCTCCAGCTTGCGGAGTTGTTCGGACTGGGTGTGGTCCTCGACGACGAGCAGCGCGGAGGTCGGAACCGGCGCGCCCGGCCGCTGCAAGGGCAATACCGTGGCGTTGTAAGTGGCGCTGGGTAACTCCGTCGGTTGGTACTTGAAAGTGGCGATGCCCGAGCCGGTCTGGAGGACCTGGTACACCTTGGCGCCCAGGACCTGCGGCAAATCGCTGAAATCCAGCTCGCCTCCGGGCCGCCGGCCGCGCGTGAACATCTGCCGCGCCGCTTTGTTCGCGTGCAGGACCGCCAGATCCCGGCTGATGACGACGCAGGCGCTGCTCAACTCGCGCAGGACGTCAGCCATCATTTCATGGTTGGCGGCAAGCTGGCCATGCAGCCAGATGTTTTTTACCGCCAGGCCCAATTCCTCAAGGAGGTGGAAGACGAGCTCCAGCTCGCCGTTGGCCAGCGGTTCGCCCGTCACACGACCGTCGAACACCGCCAC
>CAZZAQ010000076.1:10471-11132 GCA_964652165.1 uncultured Bifidobacterium sp. | reverse complement strand
AAATAATCGACGACAAAGTTCCGGGTCTGTGTCGCCCGCACGCGAATCAGCCCGCCTTCCTCGGCCCAGCTCAAGTCGTGCGCTTCGAGCAGGGCCTGCATGAGTCGCTCCAGCGGCAGGCCGCGCACGTCGAGCGTGACCAAGCCGCTGACATCCAGGTCGGGAACGATGTTCAAGTTGTTGGCGCGGGCGAAGACCGCCAGGGCGGACTTCATCTCCAGGTTCTCGGCGCGAAAGGAGTACAACTTCTTGTCGCCGACCGCCTGGGCCAGCGGGGATTTTTCAGGTTGAGCGGCCGGCGCCGGAGCATTCGTCACCGGCGGAAGCGGCGGGGGCTTGGGCCAGGATTCGAAGCGAGGCATGGGCGGGTTGGTCGGGTGAGTGATGCTGCGGAGCAAATCCAGCGCGTTCGTCGTCGGTGCCGCCGCCGGAGCGGTGTCGGTTTGCGGCGTCGGGCCGCTGGGCTCGGCGGCGCCAGCCGGCAACCCGATGACCACTGCGAGCAACGCGAGGCTGACCCACCGCGAGGCGGAGCGGGGGCGGTCATATCCGTCTAACGTTAATGCCTTTCGGAAACCCCATGTTCGAATCCCAAAGGGATTCAGACTCAAAGCCCAGGGTTGCGAGGGACGAGCTACCCTGGGTAACGGGGTCAACGACA
>CAZZAQ010000076.1:0-10428 GCA_964652165.1 uncultured Bifidobacterium sp. | reverse complement strand
GTTCCTCGCCACCCTGGGCTGGAGGACACAATCCCTTTGGGATTGCGGAACAGCGCCCGGGCTTCGCTCGAATTTCCGAAGGGCGTTACGTTTAACGTAGCTGCGACCGTGAGGTCGCGGGAGGGGTACGCTCGAGATGGAGCATCGGAATCGATTTCGTTGCCGATAGAGAGTCGAGCCTGCGACCTCACGGTCGCCGCTACGCTTTCCATGTACTTCAATGCAGGGCACGCGTCACGAAGACCCGCCTTGGGAGCGCCGGCATCCTGCCGGCGAGTGGCTTGGCTGTGAGTCGAGAGACTCGCCGGCAGGATGCCGGCGCTCCCAGCGGGCCGCTGCGCGGCCAAGGCAGGCGAGACGCCTGCCCTACTTTGGAGTCGGGGCACAACAGGGAGCATCAATTGCATAAGACGTTTCTCCGGATGGACATTCAGACGTGAGTCACGGAACCGATTTGGGGGTGACACGGACTTCCTTCTCAAGCGTAATCTCGCCCGCATCGCCGAGGGGAGTCGGAAGTTTGAAGCGGACGGGCTCGCGTCCGTTGGGACCATCGACCCACACGCGGTCCGGCTCGATGGTGCTGATCTTGAATTCAAGAATGACGTCCCCTTCACCGAGAAGCCGGTTATTGATGACTGCCAGGGGCGCCCCGTCGGTCTGCTGCCATACGGCGTTCAGGGTGAGCACCTCCATGGCCGGCCGGTTGGTAGTGCCTTGCGCGCTGCTGACATAGAAGCGGACTTTGAAAGGGTCATTCCGCGGCGCCTCGGCCCAACGCAAGGAATTGGTTTCGAGGACGGCGACTTCGACGGAGGCCGCCGGCCCCTGCGGCGGCGCGGGCGAGTCGGCGGGCGGTTTTGCAGGCTTGGCTGGCGCGGTGGGAGCGGCAGCAGGCCTGGGGGACGGGGGAGGCGGCGCAGTGCGCGCGAAGCGTGGGCGAAGCATCGGCCAGAATTGGTAGGCCATCACGGCCACTGCCAACAGCGCGAGCACCGCCACGGCGACAGGATTGCGCAACAGTTTCACGGTTGCGCCTCCCGCGACCAAAGTTGGACGGTGGCCCGGGCTTGTTCGACGGAATTGGAGCGGCCGGTGACGGACAGTTCGACCAGATCAATCCGCCGGTTCATGTTTGCCAGCGTCCGGGTGAAGCCGAGCAGCCTCTGGTACGACGAATTGGTTGACCGGGCAGCCGCGGTCGGGAGGAGTTCGATGATCGCCGGGCGCACGGCCAGCGTGTGCCCGTCCCTCGAGCGGGTTTCCGTCGCGCCGAGTCGGGAAGTCACGTCGATCTCATGCTGGCGGGTCTGGCGATCCAGTTCGGTTTGCCAATCCATGAGTTCCTCAGGGCTGGCGAAGAGCCGTTCCAGAACTTGTTTGAGCTGCGCCTCGACGCGCTCGGCCTGGGCGGAGTCCCAGCGCCGCTCCAACCCGTCGGCTTCGTTGTTGAGTCGCATTTGCTGGGCGGCGGCGGCGGCGCGCTGCCGGCTGACCGGCTGCAGGCGCTTCCAACTCCAGACCGGCAACAGGATCGATCCGGCGAGCACGACGATTACCGCCACGCGAATCAGCACGCCGCGGACTACCGGACGCGGCAGCGGCGGTGGAGAAGGTGTGGGTGAAGCAGTCCCGTTCATCCCCTAAAAGCGGCGGCTAGAGTTGAATGGCAGAATGGAAACCACAGAGGGACACAGATGCACACAGCGAGAGTTGAGAGGATTTTGTGTTGAGAGTCGAGAGGCCGGAAGGGACGCCCCCGCGCCCTGCTCAACTCTCAACTCCGATCTGCTCTCAACTGCCTTATCCGTGTTCATCTGTGTCCATCCGTGGTTTCGATTGCTCATTTATTGTTCATTGCGCGACACCCTCGATCGAGAACTGGTGCTTTGGGCCTGCAGGATGGGCCGGGGCGTCGTCCACGTTGCTTTGGTGGATCTTCAAATGAAACGGACCCGTGGCCAGCTCGTTGGTCAAGGTCGTCACGGCCTGGCGCAAGATCGTGGCCGGGGCGGCGTTGGTGGTGGGATGGAGCGTGCCCGCAAGATTCACCAGCCAATGATCGTTGGTGTGCGCGACCCGAAGCTGGGTGAGCACCAGAGTTTGAGGCACCGCTTCGCTCACGTAACCGAGGAACCAACCGGGCACGGGTGGCAACGTCCCGTCGCGCACGAATTCGACCAGTTCGTGCTTGCTCTTGAGCTGCGCCTCGCGCTGTTCCAGCTCGCCCACGCGCCGCTGGAGCTTGGCGATGTCGGAGTCGAGCGCGGCGATGGTGTCCAGTTCATTGAGGCGCAGCACTTCGAGAAAGCCGGCGCCGGCCAGCGACGCTACGAGCACCAGCACCACGACCGCCGCCGTCACCGCCAGCATGCGACGGCGCAGCGGCGCCTCCCGGGCCTCGCGGGTGACCAGGTTGCCGTCGTCTTTGACGGGCAGCTTGAGGGCCTGTTCGGCCCAATAGAAAGGCGAAGCGGGTACGGGGCTGAGCCGGACGGGCATTTTGAGCGCGGAGGACAGATACGTCACTTCCGACTCGGCGCCGGCGCCGAATAGCCAGGCGCTGCTGACCGCCAGGCCCGACTGCTGGTTCACGAACCCGACGGTGCGCGTAAGGTCCATCGCCACCCGCTCAGGCTGCGTGCTCCAGGTGCTGCTCAACACGCGGGCCAGACACACCCGGCCATCGCGCCGGCCGATGACCACCGTGGTCGTCGGGCCGGTCACCGCCGCCAGGAGCGCCACTTCGTCCTTCTCCAGCGGCAACTCGCGCAACTGGGCGCTGAGCACGGCGGTCGCGGGGATGATGCGGTCCAATTGCAGGCCGGCCGCGGCACAGCCCTGGCCAATCTGCTCCACGACGGCTTTCGGCAGCAAATCAACGAGGCGGGCATTGGCGTTTCGGGTGGGCAAGGCGGCCTGCGAACTCCACGCCGCCTGGCCATCGAAGGGCTTGATGGTTTGCACGCGGCGTTCCAGAAAACGTTCGACGGCCCAGCCGCGGGCCGGCGGCACCTCGACGATCTGGTGGCTCAGTCGCGGGTGGGCCAGCACCAGGGCCACGCGCCGGCTGGCGGGCCGGGTGCGCTCACCGGCTTCCCGGAGGACCGCGGCCAGGCCAGCCAGGTCCTCCAGCGGCTCGGCCCGCTCCCAGGTGGCGGCGATGGCGCCCTTGCGCATCGCGGCCGCTTTGAACTGGCCGTTGAGCAAGCTGAGGCAGAGGGCGTTCTTGTCCATCTGGTTGCGCGCGCTTTAGTTCGTTGCGCGAAAGCATCGTGCCAGAGGATTCCCAGGAAACCAACAGAAAGTAACCGGGCACAACGCAGGGCAGGCCTCTCGCCTGCCTCGGCCGCGCGTATCCGCCTGGCGTAGCTGCGACCGTGAGGTCGCGGGACGGGCACGCTGGAGGTTGGGTGTAGGCATCGATTTCATTCCCGCTTGAGAATCCAGCCCGCGACCTCACGGTCGCAGCTACGCTAACTTCATACGAGGTCTGCCCTGCGTCGGCAGTTCATGGGCCATGCGCCACTCCTCGGCTCAATTCGCGGGCTCTTTTAACGTCAGCAGCCGGTTTATCGCCAATCCGCGAGTCACGGTTTCCTTTTTTCCGCTCGGCCAGGTGACTTCAATCTTGTCGATGGTCGTTGCGTCGCCAAGGCCGTAGTAGAGGGGCATGACGCTTTGGGAAAGGTAGCCGGACTTGCCGTCCTGCCAGCGCGTCAATGTCTTGCCGCCCGCGTGAACGCGGACGATAGCGCCGACGGCGTCGCGGTTGGACGCCGTGCCGACGAGCCTCAGCTTCAGCCAGCGGATTGGACGCCGGGTGCTGAGGTCGCTCACGAGGACTTGCGGACGGTCGTTGAACTCGGCGGTGACGATGTCGAGGTCGCCGTCGTCGTCAAGGTCGAGGATGGCGGCCGAGCGCGTGCTCAGGGGCGCCATGACCGGCTGGGAGCCCGTGAGGCCCGCGCAGTACTTGTGATTTTTGTCCTCCCCGTCGCAGTCCAGGGTGAAGCAGACCTTTTCGCACCGTCCGTTGGCGCGCGGCTCGATGCCGAGCGCGAATTCCGCGTCGAAGAACCGCTTGCCGCCTTCATTGAGCGCCACGGTGTTGTTCCCGTAGCGAAACGGGTGCCCCATGCCGGCGGTCACGAAGAGATCCTCGAAGCCGTCCGCGTTCAAGTCGCCCACGCTTGGCCCCCACGGCCAGTACGTTTCGACACCGAGTGCGTCCGATGACTCCTCGAAACGTCCGGCGCCCTTGTTCACATAAAACGCGTTGCCGAAAAGGTTGTTCGACGCGCCCTGAAGGAACGCGTCGGTCCACTGCGCCATGCACCATTTCTCGCTCTTGGACTTTTCGGGGGCCAGCGAGAAGCCGAACGCCGCCGCGCCCTGGCCGTCGGTCATGTCCGAGTGCATGTCAGTCACAAAGAGGTCGAGCTGCCCGTCATTGTTGAAATCGAAAAACTTCGCGCCCATGGCCCCCCAGGGCGTTTTCGGGAAGTAACGGGCGGTCTTTTCGACGAAGCGTTTGCCGCCGTCGTTTTCGTAGAGGTGATCGTCGCCTTGCATGTTGACGACGTAGAGATCGGGCCAGCCGTCGGCGTTCACGTCGCACACGGTCGCTTCGCCGGTCCAGTAGCCATCGCGCAGGTCCAGTTCGCGCGAGACTTCCTTGAACCTCCGCCCGCCCTCGTTGTGATAGAGGAGGCTGAATTCGGTGCGCTCGGGAAACGTATGGCCGTGGAAGGCGTTCGTCAGCGCGCGATAAAAACCGCCGGGACCCTTGCGTTCCGGCTCAGTGTAAACGCCCACGTTGCACACGAACAGATCCAGCAGGCCGTCGCGGTCGTAGTCGAAGAAGACACTGGCCGACGAGTGGCCTGAGTAATCCAGCCCCGACTCCTTCGTTACGTCCTTGAAGCGCCCGCCGCCGAGGTTCTCGAAGAGATGGTTCCCGTGCCGCACCGTCGTGACGAACAAGTCGGGATCGCCGTCGTTGTCCACGTCGCCAAACGACGCGGCGACGCCCACTTGATCGGTAAGGGCGACACCGGCCTTCTCGGTGATATCCTCGAACTTCCCGCCGCCGAGGTTGCGGCAGAGCGCGCACGAGCCAAGCTGCGACACGAAGTAAAGGTCCAGCCGCCCGTCGCCGTCCACGTCGGCCACGGCCAGGCCGTTGCCGTGATCGTAGTGGGCCGGCTGCCAGTTTTTTCCGGCGTCCTCGACGATGCGGTGCTCGAAAGTGATGCCGCTGGATTTCACGTTGTCGGTAAATTGGAAATCGTGAAACGCGGTGAACCCATTGGCCGATTCGATCTGAGCCAACCGCCGCTTGCCCAGCAGGCGAAGCAGCCTGGGGTCCGTCTCCGGCGCCGCGCCCTCCGCAATGCCTCCGAGCAGGAAGATCATTCCGGCAAGCGCCCCGGATCGCCTCAAGGAGAGAAGCACATCGAGAAGTTGCACGGGCCAACTGTTCACCAGCGCTGCCCGGCGCGCAACGCGATTTCCCGCCGCGCCGTTTGCGCGGGATCGCGACACGGGCGCCAGGCAACCGGCTTCCCTGCCGCGATCCTGAAAGCCCCAAATCACGGCGGCCGGAAATGTTCGCGGGCGTGCTGGACTGGTGGGCCTGAATATTTCATTACCCCATCACTCCAATACTCCATCACTCCAGTCGTCCATCCGCCCAATCCCCAACGCCCCGCGCCTTGTTCTCGACGAACGGCGCGCGCGCCGCTAACAACTCTCCGTGCCGTTGGGCTACGCCGAACTCGAACGCTTCTACGAAGGGCTGGTCGCCCGCGCCCGGGCGCAAGGCATCACCTGTGCCATTACCAGCGGAATGGCCTGCGTGGCCTTCGGCGTGGCGCAGACGACGAAAGATTGCGACGTGCTTTGCGCGCCGGAAGCCGCGGAGCGTTTGCTAGAGTTGATCCACAACACCAGGCTGGGAGATCAAATGCCACGCTACCGGGGCAACCTGAGTCCGCCGCTGGATGCCCGCTGGCTGCGCGGAGGCTGGACCAGCCATTTCTTTTGGAGAACGCCCGACGCAGAGGCGTATCTGGATGTGTTCGGCCTGGCACCGCGCGGCAGTTCTCCGTGGGAGGCGGAACTTCATGGCTCCTACGCCAGCCAGCACATCGTCGCGGAGATGAAGCGGACCAATCGGGAGAAGGATTGGCCTTATGTCACCGCCCTGGGTGCTCAAATGCTGAAAGAGCGCGACCCGCGCGGCTGGTTGCACATCTTCGATGAGGACCTGATTCAGACGTTTCTCGCGGAAACGGAAATTCCAGCCGGACTCGTGCGCCGGCGGCCGGTGCTCCAACTGGCTTTGGCCAACGACTCGCGGCTGCGCGCGGCGCTCCACGCCGAACGGCAGTTTTGGCACGAATTGGACCGCGTTCGCATCCGCATTTACGCGCGCGCCATCCGACCGTATCTGGTGGCGGTGCGGAAGGCTCAGATACCCGAACAAGAACCGTTGGACGCACAGCACAGGGCGCGCGTGGAATGCGCTCAACGCCATTTGCCTTTCTACCCGATTCGTGACTACGGTCTGGATCGGATGGTGGCCGAGGCGCACCAAGCCTTGGCTCAACTCGTCCATCCTGCCGCCATGGAATGGTTGCCGGACGTGCGGGAACACTTTAGCAATGTGACAGCGTGAGCGAGCCGAAAAAATTGATGGCCCCGTGGTCGCCAGAGGCTCTGGAACGACTCAAGCAGGCCGAGTACGACTTCCATGTCCGCGCCTTTGGCGAGGAGATGGCGCGGGTCAACTTCCTGCCCCTGGCCGAGCGCAAGGCTTACATCGCCGACATGGTGGACCATGCCCGGCGCAAGGGCGTGAAGTCCGATAAACCGGCCCTCGGCGTCACGCCATGAGTTTCCTGGCGCCGCTCTTCCTTCTCGGCGCGGCGGCGCTCGCGCTGCCGGTCATTTTCCATCTGATCCGCCGCACGTCGCGCGAAAAGATCACCTTCAGCTCGCTGATGTTTCTCCAGCAAACGCCCCCGCGCATGACGCGCAAGAGCCGCCTGGAGCACATCTTTCTGCTGCTGCTCCGCTGCCTCGTGCTCTGCCTGCTGGCGCTGGGTTTCGCGCGGCCGTTCCTCCAGCGGCCCCTTTCGGCCGACCCGGCCGCCGGCGCCGGGGCGCGCGTCGTTGTCCTGCTCGATGTGAGCGCGAGCATGCGGCGCGAAGGCGTGTGGGCGGAGGCCCGCGCGCGCGCCGAGCGCGTGCTGCGGGGCGCAAGTCCGGCCGACGCGGTGATGCTTGTGGTGTTCGATCGCACCTCGCGCACGCTCGTGAACTTCGAGCAATGGGCGTCCGCATCGCCGGGCGACCGCGCCGCGCTGGCATCGCAGCGGCTCGGCGAAGTGACTCCGGGTTGGGGCGGGACCCAGCTGGGCCACGCGTTGCTCAACGCCGTCGAACTGCTCGAAGAACAAACCACCGGCCCGGCGGCTACTCCCGCCGCGCGTCGCATTGTCGTCGTCACGGACTTGCAGGAGGGCGCGCACGTTGAGGGCCTCCAAGGCTTCGAGTGGCCGCGCGGCATCGAGGTCGTGCTCGAACCGGTCAAGGCCCGACGCCCCACCAACGCGGGGCTGCAACTCGTCTCCAGCCATGACGAGTCCGAGAAGTTCGTGGGCGACGAGGAACTGCGCGTGCGAGTCACTTCGGCCGCCAGCTCGAAGCGCGAGCAGTTCCGGTTGGGCTGGACGCGGCCGGGCTCGACAGAGTTCGCGGGCGCGCCAGAGGATCTCTACGTGCCGCCGGGCCAGAGCCGGGTGTTGACCGCGCCGAAAGCGCCGACGAATTCGCCGGCGGACCGCTTGCTGCTCGTGGGCGACGATGAGGACTTCGACAACACGGCGTTCGTCACCACGGCCGAGCCGGAACAGGTCAACGTGCTGTTCCTCGGGCGCGACGACGAGAAGGACCCGGCGCAGTTGCTGTATTACGTGCGGCGCGCGTTTCAGGAAACGCGGCGCCGGGCGCTGCGCGTTGTCGTGCGGCCGGCCAACGCGCCACTCCTGCCCCGCGAAAGCGAGCCCGTGCCGTTGCTCGTCGTGAGCGATCCACTGGGGCCGGAGCAAGCGAGCCGCGTGCGCTCCGTGGTGACCAATGGGGCCACCGCTCTATTCGTGATGAAGTCGCCCGCCCTGGCGGACACCCTGGCGGCAGTGGCCGGCGTCGGAACGGTCCCGGCGGAAGAAGCCCCAACCGACGGCTACGCGCTGTTGGGCCAAATCGACTTTCAGCATCCGCTCTTCGCGCCGTTCGCCGATCCGCGCTTCAGCGACTTCGCGAAAATTCACTTCTGGAAACACCGCCGGGTGGACGCGGGCGCGTTGCCTGGCGCGCGGGTGCTGGCGAAGTTCGACAAGGGCGACCCCGCAATCGTCCAGGTGCCGCTGGGCCGAGGCTCGGTGCTGCTCTTCACGGCGGGCTGGGCGCCGGCCGACAGCCAACTTGCGCTGTCGACCAAGTTCGTGCCGTTGCTCTACTCGATGCTGGAACTGTCCGGCGCCACGAGCTCGCGGACCAGTCAGTTCATCGTGGGCGACTCCGTCCCGCTCGGCCCGACAAACGCCGCGACGCCAACGCTTGTGCGCCGCCCCGATGGCCGCCAGGCGCCAGCCGCGTCCGGAAACCGCTTCACCGATACGGAACTGCCGGGCATCTACACGGTTTTCTCCGGTTCGGTCACCCAACGCTTTGCGGTGAACCTCGATCCCGCCGAAAGCCGCACGGAGCCAATGCCGTTCGAGAACCTCGAGCGGCTCGGAGTGCCCTTGAAGACCCCGGCGCCCGTCGTGGCGGCGCAAGCCGCCGCCCGAGCCAGACTCCACGCCGTGGACCTCGAACAGCGACAGAAGTTGTGGCGCTGGCTGCTGGCCACGGCGCTCGTGGTGCTGGTGATGGAGACGTGGATCGCGGGACGGTTGACACAAGGTTCGTCGGCCCCAGCCGAGGCGTAGGCTTACCGAGCCGCACCGACGCGGCAATCGACCCAATTCAACTTCTCTGCGTCGCCGGCCTCGACGTCGTCAGCCCGGCAGCTTCATCACGACTTCGTCGCGAGCCGGTAAAATGCGAATGTACAGGACCCTTTTCTGACCCGTTTCCGTTTCCGTCACGCCTTGGGCGGCAGGGTTGTGGGTTTGCGACGGGCGCGGCGGAATTCCTCGTAACGGACTTGGATGGCCTCAAGCAATTCGTCGCGGCTGAGGCCGGGCTGGCGCGCGAGGGCCTGTTGCAGCAATCGCTCGAACGTGGCCAGGCGGTGCGGTTTCTCCTCCGGCGGGCACGTCCGCTTTTCGTAGAGGGCCTCGAGGAGCCGCTCCAGTTCAGGACTCATGGAAGACGCTGCGGCGGATTTCGGCGCGGCGGGCATCGCTCATCTGTCCGTGCCAGAGCGAGCGGGCGTCTTTCAGGTCCTGGAGAGTCATGGCAATCAGGTCGGCTGTGGCCCGGTCCGGGAAGTCCGGACTTTGGGCGGTCAGCGACAGCCAGCGGCCCACGCGCTCCAATTCGTCCAGCAGCCGGCTGTGTTCGGCCAGTTGCTCAGGCGTGGGGTGGTCCAACAAATGCCGGTCTTCCCAATCGGGGAGATGGCGGCACACGTCATACCAGTCTTCGACTTGCGCTTTGAAGTAACGGAACAGGCGCGTGGCGAGGCCAGCCGACAAATCGACTGGCTCGGCACGCTGGGCGGTCGCGGTGTCGGCACTCATGGGCCAAGTATCCACCTCGCAGCCGTGGCAAGCAAGGCCACTTCTTTGGAACCGTCGTCTCACTCCGCAGTCGTTGCGCTATCTTCACCTTATCCCCGTCCCCTTTGCGCCGCTGGCCCAACTGTTCAGAGCAGGTCCACGACCATCTTGCCGTCGTAGGCGGGGTTGCCTTCCAGGGCGCGCTTCCTGGTATTGGGATAGAGGTCGAGCGCTTCCAGAGGGAGGTAGCCGAGCAAGCCGGGCGTGCCGGTGGGCACTTCCATCACGTTCATGTCGGCTTCGCGATCCAAGATCTGAATCAGGACGGGCTCGTAAACCGCACGAGTGACGAGGCCGTTGGCCGTGATGACTTCGCGCTCGTTGCTCTTGTGCAGCCCAAGTTGCCCGATGACTTTTGGCGGAAGGCACAGCATCGCGGCCCCAGTGTCCACCAGAAGGTCCACTTCGATGGAGCGGACCTTGCCCGGCTTGATTCGTCCCGCTCGCACGGCAGCCAGGTCGCCACTGTTAGTCAATGTGGCCTTCTGGATGATTTTTCCCATGTCATCTTTCTTTCTCATGCTGTCATGTTCCACTCCGTTGAGTGAGCGTCAAGCGCCGCTTCGGCGCGGCCTGGTAGGACAGGCTTCCAGCCTGTCTCCCCGGGCATCCTGCCCGAGGAAGAAACTGG
>CAZZAQ010000075.1:2705-11207 GCA_964652165.1 uncultured Bifidobacterium sp. | reverse complement strand
CTGGTAGAACTGGCTCCACGCTTTTACCGCCGTGCGTTTCCCCCCGGTCATTTGATCGGCCCAGAGCGGAATCCACTGCACGATGCCCCACGTCGCGATGAGCGCCACCGCCGCGAACGCGATCGCCAGCAGGGTGTTCTTCCGCAGTCCGGCGGCGAAGACTTCCAGCGCCGGCGATCGGCCGGGCTGCCGCGCGGAAGCCTTCCACTTTTCCGACTCGGGCACAAAGCGCAGGATGAAGAACGTGAGCGCCGCGGGCGCCGCTCCCACTACCATCACCCAGCGCCACGAGTCTTTGGCGATGGGAAACCCGATGCCGATCACCGCAATCAAACAGTAACCGAAATTGGCCGCCGCACCGATCAACCCGGCCATCAGCGGACGGCGGCCCTCCGGCCAACATTCCATGACGAGCGCGACGCCCAGCGCCCACTCGCCGCCCATGCCGAGCGCGGCGATGAACCGCAGCGCGCCCAGGTGCCACGGTTCCATCGCGAAATAACACAGCCCGGTGAAGGCCGAGTAACAGAGGATGCTCCACGTCATCGCCTTCACGCGGCCGATGCGGTCGCCCAGCCAGCCGAACACCAACCCGCCGCACGCCGCCCCGAGCAGGAACAGCGCGGTGATGATGCCCATCCAACTTTGCACGAATCCCTCCCCGAGAATGCCGCGGATGGCTTGCATGTCCTGAAGCGCGGGCCGCGCAACCAGCGGGAAGATGCCCATCTCCATCCCGTCGAACATCCAGCCCAAAAACGCGGCGACCAGGGCCAGCATCGGGCCACGGTTTTTCGGGAGCGGACGAGTTTCTGTCATGCGGGAGCGCCGGAACGAAATCGGAGTGGCCCGGCCCGGTCAACACCGAACTTGGCCGTCCGTCATTTCAGAGAGCATCCGGGTTCTTTGCGCAGATGCGCAAGCACTCCATGGTGACGCACGCGTCGGCACAGGGTCACGCACTCACTTTCCGTTGCCCTCCGGCCCGCAATCCGGTACGAATGTCGCCGCTCGCTCCGGCATCAAAACGAACATGAAATCATTCACTTCCCTGCTCCTGAGCCTCGGCTTGCTCGCCGCCACCGTCCACGCCAACGACCGGGTTGTCTACGAAGGCAAATCCGGTCCCGGCAAAGGCAAACATATCGTGTTCCTCACCGGCGACGAGGAATACCGCTCCGAGGAGGGTTTGCCGATGCTGGCCAGGATTCTGGCCCAGCGACATGGCTTCAAGTGCACCGTGCTCTTCGCAATCAATCCGCCCGGATGGTCATCGCGCGAGATCAATGAATTCAAGAAAGCCAACAAGGACGCACCCGGACCCAAGCCCGGCGACCCGGACCCGAGCGACGGCAACATCGATCCCAACGAACCCACGAACCTCCCCGGCCTCGAGCAACTCGACAACGCCGACCTGGTCGTCATGTTGTGGCGTTACCGTCGGCCGACGGCTGAGGGGATGAAACATTTCGTGAAGTATTTCGACGCGGGCAAACCGTTCGTTGCGTTGCGCACCAGCACGCATGCCTTCAACGGGCTTCAGGGCGAGTTCGCCGCTTTCAACCAGTTCGGCAAGACCGTCCTGGGCGAGGAATGGGTCAACCATTGGGGCCGCCACAAGGTCGAGGCCACCCGCGGCGTTATCGAGTCCGGTGCGAAAGACCACCCAATCCTCCGTGGCGTCGACGACATCTTCGGCGACACCGACGTTTACGAAGCCGCCCCGCCCACCGACGCGACGATCCTCGTGCGCGGCCAGGTCCTCGAAGGAATGAAGCCCGACGATCCGCCCGCGGACTACCGCAAGAAGACCGCCAAAGGCGCCGAGCAGGGCATCAACGATCCCATGCAGCCCGTCGTCTGGCTCCGCGAGCACAAAAACCCTTCCAGCAAGGTGAATCGGGTGGTCACTACGACCATGGGCTCAGCCACCGATCTACAGAATGAAGGACTCCGCCGCCTGCTCGTCAACGCCGCCTACTGGGCGACCGGGCTGGAATCCAAAATCCCGAAGAAGGCCAACGTGGACTACGTCGGCGAGTTCAGACCCACCCTGTACGGCTTCGGCGGGTACAAGAAAGGCGTGAAGCCCGATGAACACGAGTTGAAGTGACGAGCCAAAAGGTTTGGTCGACCACACGCGGCGCCGTCATGACAAAAACGCGATGTTGCTGGGGGACACGTCCACCATGTGGATGTCGAGATTCTCCAATTCGCCCAGAATCGCTTGGACCGTCGGCCAGCGCGCCTCGAATTGCTCCCTCCGTTCCGCCTCCCATTCGGCCCAGATCTCTTCGGAAAACTCCGGTGCTGCGCCGAGGTATGCACCGGCGAAATCGAGCAGGAATGGCCGGGAGACGATGCTCATCTCGATCACCCGCAAGGTATCGTCGAAGCGAATCAACTGGGGAACGTGAAATCCGAGAATCTCGTTAACTCCTGCGTCACGAAGTCGCTCATAAACCCGCCGCTCGCGGAGGTAAGGCTCGGACGAATGATGGACTTTGATGGCGGCTTGGCCCGATTTGGAGTTGTCTTCGACGACGTATACGATACCGTGGATGCCGAAGCCCAGCCGCTCGGCGAGGCGCAGGTCATGGCGCGAAGCATAGAGCCGGGCGCACTGGGCGAGAATTTCGCTCATGAAGCCAATCTCTAGTCAGGGTGGACACTCCGCCGAAGTGAGGATGCGCTTGCTGCTGCGCGGGAGGTCATTCCCGGTAGTCCAGTTAGGGCCGGACTTTCTTTTCTTAGACGCCCCCACTGACCAGGCTCCTGGGGAGGGCAGCCTGGTGTTGCGCGTGGACCGAAGTGTACGACGCTGGCGGGTACGTCTGCCCGATGGAATTTCCGCTGGTTCCAAACGCGTGACCATCACCACCGCCGCCTGTCCAGGTAGCTTGGCTTCAGTGGCGCGTTGGCGCGGGCGTGCAATGCCGTATCGGCCCACGAAAGCAGCGTAGGCGCTTTTCGCTGGCGAGGGAAAGCGGAATCCACCCTGCCCCTCCCTCTTGACGCCGCCCGCGCCGCTTCCTACGGTTGCGTCCATGAACCGTTCCGCCCTGTATTCCGCGCTGGTTGCGTTGGCGCTGCTGGGTTTTGCGCCCTCCTGCCCGGCGCCGCTCATCTTCACGCCCGGCGAAGGCTGGCGCTACGAAAAGGTCGGCGGCGCCGGTTCGTGGACGCGCGGCCGGGCGAAGGACCAATTGGAGGTCGCCCAGCAGTCCTTCGACAAAAAGGACTACTCGACCGCGATGAACGCGGCCCGTCGCACCGTCCACGTCTGGCCGTTTTCCGATTACGCCCCGCAAGCTCAGTACCTCCTCGGCCGTTGCCACGAAGCGGCCAACGACGACCAGAAAGCCTTCGAGGCTTACCAGAAACTCATTGAACGCTATCCCAAAGCCCCCAACTACGACGAGGTCATCCTCCGCCAGATGGCCATCGCCAACCGTTACCTTGCCGGACAGTGGTTCAAGCTCTTCAATTTCGTCCCCTGGTTTCCCTCGATGGAAAAGACCGTCAAAATGTACGAGAAGATCATCAAGAACGGCCCCTATAGCGAAGTCGCCCCGCAGGCCCAGATCAACATCGGCCTGGCCCACGAGAAGAAGTTCTTCACCGATCTCCCCGAAGCCACCCGCGCCTACGAACGGGCCGCCGACAAATACGCCGACCGTTCCGAAGGCACCGACGCCCTGTTCCGCGTCGGCGAGTCATACAACAAGCAGGCCAAGAAAGCCGAGTACGACCAAAGCCTCGCCGGGCAGGCCATCGCCACGTTCACCGACTTCATCACCCTCCATCCCGAAGACAAGCGGGCGCCGCAAGCCCAGAAGCGGATCGAGGCGCTCAAGCTCGAACAAGCCCGCGGCGCTTTCGACGTCGCCTGTTACTACGAGAAGAAAGGGAAGTGGAAGGCCGCCAAGATTTACTACAACGAGGTGAACGACGTTCTCCGCGACAGCCCCGATGCGAAGCTGGCCGCAGACGCCCGCGCCCGCATCGACCGCATCGTCAAGCAACACCCCGAGGCCTCGCCATGATCCTGCGGCACGCCGCCTCGCTCAGCCTGCTGGCCGCCCTGCTCGCCGGCTGCGCCGGCTACCGACTCGGCCCCACTGGAGGCCAGACCGCGGGAGCCCGTTCCATCCAAATCAACCCCTTTGTCAATCAGACCATTGAACCCCGCCTTGTCGAAGCCGTCACTCACGCCCTCCGAAAGCAAATCCAGCAGGACGGCACCTTCCGCCTCGACACCCGCAACGAGGGTGACATCATTGTCACGGGCGCGATCCTAAAATACGAACGCGATTCCATCTCCGTCCGCGCCCGTGACGCTTTGACGCCGCGAGATTATCGCATCACCATCGTCGCCCGCGTCACCGCCCGCGAGCGCGCCACCGGCAAGATTCTCCTGGACCGCGAACTGGCGGGCCACACCGATGTGCGCGCCGGGGCCGATCTGTTCAGCGCCGAGCGCCAGGGCATCCCGCTGGCCGCCGAGTTCCTCGCCACCAGCGCCACCTCCCTGCTGGCCGACGGCCCGTGGTGAACCGTAGCGGCGACCGTGAGGTCGCGGGCTGAATTTTCAAGCGGGAACGAAATCGATTCCGCGTCCCAACCTTCCGCGTCCCCGTCCCGCGACCGCACGGTCGCAGCTACCGCTACGCCCGGCCGCACATCCGCTGAAATTCCGCCTCGTCGATGATTTTCACGCCGAGATTCCGCGCCTTCTCCAGCTTCGATCCTGCCTCGTCACCCGCGAGCACGTAGCCGGTCTTCTTACTCACGCTGCCGCTGACTTTGCCGCCGAGGGACTCGATCTTCGCGGTCGCATGCTCGCGTGACATCCTCGGCAGTAATGCGGTGAGGACGAAGGAATTACGGGCTGGTGCCTCACGCCTTCACGAGCTGCTTCCAGAAAGCCTCTGGGATAATCGTCGGCTTGCCACGTTTCATCCTGCTCACCATCGCCGCTTGGATCTTGTTTCCATAATTCCCGTGTGCCCAGGAAGGATTCGCGTCGCTTCCGATGACGAGAACATCTGTCTTGGACGTGACACCATCGGTGAATGACGCGCCACGAGAAACGACAGCCTGTTGGCATTGGCTCCGAGAGCCAAACTCAAAACGCCCGGTAAAGCAGAAACATTTGCCGACGGTTGAAATTTCTGGAAGTGGATCGTCAAACGGCGAGCCTTCCTGCAGTAATTTCCTAATCAATTCCTCAAGCCCTTTTCGGGCGGCACTCGGAATTGACGGACCTCGTTTTGGACGCCATTTCTCTGGAATGATGACCTTCGCAAGAGCGCCGCGGTCATGGGGCCTCAATTCTACAGAAGTGTGTTCCTCGTCACCCGTAGTATAAACGTAAGCACCCCACAGATGTTTTTTGGCCGGATCGGAGAAAATGCGACCGATGATGCCGGATGCAGCACCTTTAGTCGGTGGTGGCTCAATGCCCATTCCGAAGAACCGCAGCACCTTCAGTTGGCCGAAAGTGGCAGCGTCGAAATGCCATGACGGAACAAACTTTTTCAGTTCGTAGGTTTTCATTTTACCTCAAAAGAGTTCCCGCTGATCCCCTTGAGGTTCCGAAAGCTTTCGGAGTCCAATCATCTCAAGGAAATCCTCCTCGCTTAGGATCGGAACGCCCAAAGCTCGCGCTTTTTCGAGCTTTGAGCCGGCGCTTTCGCCAGCCAGCAGATAGTCGGTTTCCTTCGTCACGGAACCAGTGACGCTCCCGCCCGCGTCGCGGATGAGGGCGGCGGCTTCTGCTCGCGCGAGTGTTGGAAGGGTGCCGGTCATCACGATGGTCTTGCCGGCTAGAACACTGATTTCCTTGGCAGTCCGGGTCGCAGTTTGGGTTGCGCCGCCCTGGGGCGAGATTCCGAGCTCTCCCATTCGCTTCAACGCTCGCCGGCCGTGGGCGCTGGCAACCCAATCGCTGATAGCCTTTGCGGCCGACGGACCGATGAGTGTCTTGGCCTGCCAAGCTTGCCCGCACGGGCGGGCAAATCCCGCCTCGATCAAGCGTATTCCGAAAGGGTTTCCGAGCTTCTTGGCTTCTGCTTGCTGTTCTTTGCGCAGGGCCTTCTCAGCCTCTGACAACGCTTCCTCGTCCTTGCCGACTTTGTTTTCCTCAAACATCCGCCTTAAGTCACCGAGTCGAGCTGTTTCGACCAGCAGCTCCGATGAAGCGAGCGTTTGTAAATCATGGAAGAACTCGGCAAGATCAAACGCCGTTTGTTCGCCGATCTCCGGGATGGCCAGCGCATGGATCCAGCGGTGCAAGGGTGCCTGCTTCGCCCGCTCCAATGCTTCGACAACCTTTTCCGCGTTTTTTTCACCGAAGATGCGCGGCTCCTCATCGGTGCCGAGGTTCAACTTGGCGAGTTGCTCCTTGTTTAGGCTAAACAGATCGAGCGGCTCGTCCACCAGGCCGCGCTCCACGAGTTTTTCGGCCACGATTCCGCCGAGCGACTCGATGTCGAGGGCCTTGCGCTGAGCAAAATATTCCACGCGGCGCGTCTTTTGCGCAGGACAGCCAGCCACGTTCTGGCAACGCCAGGCCGCTTCCTCCCCTCCACCGGCCATCTTCTCCCGCGCCACCGGCCCGCCGCACGCAGGGCATTTGCCGCCGATGTGCGCGACAAAATCAAATTTCTTCGCGCCGCGTGGCCGCTTCGTCTTCAGGACTTCGAGGACTTCAGGGATCACCATGCCGGCTTTGCGGATGACGACAGTGTCTCCTATGCGGATGTCCTTGCGTCGGATTTCCTCCTCGTTGTGCAATGTGGCGCGCGAAATCGTTGAGCCTTGGACGAAGACCGGCTCCAGTTCCGCCACGGGCGTGAGCACGCCAGTGCGACCGACCTGAATCGTGATGGCCTTGAGCACGGTTTCGGCGGGTGTGATCCACGGGATTGGTTTGTGGACGATGGCATAGCCGGGGGCGCGCGATTTCGTCGGAATGTGCGCCCAATCAGCGATGCGATTCACCTTGAGCACGACACCGTCAATCTCGTAGGGCACGCGACGGCGGAGGTCCCGCCCCTCGTCGTAGTGGCACACGACCTCTTCGCGGTAGTAATTGAGCGCAGCCTCAATGTCTTTGCAGAGCCACCACCGCCGCTGCGTGGGCAGGCCGAGACTGGGCAACGCCTCAAGCATCTTTGCGTGTGTCTCGAACTCGATGCCCTTGCACGCACCGACAGCGTAGAACACCGCCCTGACCGGCCGTTGCGCGACGACACGTGGGTCGAGTTGCTTCAGCGTGCCTGCGGTAGCGTTGCGGGCGTTGGGAAATGGCTTTTTGCCGGTGGTTTCCAACTCTTTGTTAAGACCTTCAAAATCTCTCGTGGAGATATATGCTTCGCCCCGCACTTCCAGAAGTTCGGGCGGATTCTCCAGCGACAATTCCAGCGGGATGCCCCGGATGGTGCGAAGGTTGGCGGTGATGTCGTCACCCGTCTTGCCGTCACCTCGCGTGACGCCTAGTGCGAGTTTGCCATGCCAGTAACGCACGCTGATGGAGACGCCGTCCACTTTCGGCTCCATCACGTACTCCACGCGATCCCGCTTGAGATGCTTGCGAATGTTGGCGTCGAACGCGCGCAACGCTTCCAAGGTGTTTTCGTCCTGTTTGCGGTGGCGAATCTCACGATTCGGTTCTTCCTCCTTGGTTGGATGCTCGGCGGCTTCGACCTTTTCAAGGGACAGCATCGGCTGAAGGTGGTTTACGCGCGCGAAACCTTTCCCTTCGGCAGGAGCGCCGCCAACACGCTGGCTCGGCGAGTCCGGCGTGACGAGTTTCGGGAACTGCTTCTCCAGATTGAGAAGCTCTAGGTAAAGCTGGTCGTACTCGTAGTCCGAGATTATTTGGCTGCCTTCGACGTAGTACGCGTGGTCGTGGCGGCGGATTTGCCCCACGAGTTCGGCGTGGCGGGCTTTGGCTTGCGCGGGCGTCATGGGAACACATTACACGGAATCGCGCCTGGGGCGGCAAGCGGGATTCGGCCACGGTACAGATTGGTGGGGCGAGCGTCCACGCGAGCCGGCTCGCGTGGACGCTCGCCCCACCAATCCGGAAACTGTACGACTACCCGGGATTCGGCCAGCTTGACGCCTTTGCCTGCTCCGCCCTACTCTGCGCGCAGACGCAACGAACACCATGCCGCTGGAAATCACCATCGAATACTGCACCGCTTGAAACTATGAGCCTCATGCCGTCGGTCTGGCGGAAAAGCTCATGCGGCTCAAGCAGGACATCCGTTCGCTTACGCTCGTGCCCTCGGGCGGCGGCGCCTTTGAAGTCACCGTCAATGGAAAGAAAATCCATTCCAAGCTCGCCACGGGCCAGTTCCCCGACCCGGAGGCGATGCTCAAAGCCGCGAGGGCGAAGCGGTGAGGATTTACGATTTACGATTTACGATTTGGGAGGTCCAAGTGCACGTCTCCTTCCTCAGCCTCGTAAATCGTAAATCGTAAATCGTAAAT
>CAZZAQ010000075.1:0-2695 GCA_964652165.1 uncultured Bifidobacterium sp. | reverse complement strand
GGGGTGCCTGGTGGCCCCCGCGGTCTTCAAAGCCGTCGTCGGCTCGTCCAACGGGTCGAGGTATGTTCGATTCGTACCCTCTCCGCCATGTTTTACAGGCTAATCGTGAAAAGACTTGGCCTGTTATGAGAGATTTCTGACACATTCGCGCATGAACACGAAGCAATCCAGGCGTAAGGCAGCCCCCGAAAAGTTCCCCATCCAGGTCACCGAAGGCTCGGCCACGATCAAGGTTTGCGACACCAGCCCCGAAGTCCGCTCCGCCGCCCAACGCGCCAGGCTGGAATCTCCCTCGCCCCTCGGAGGGGAGAGCGCCGGGGTGAGGGGTAAAGGCTACCCTCGCCCATCGGTCGGGGCAGGTGGCGCTCGCCTCCGTCAGCGCCAACGGCGCGTCTTCAAACCAGCCTGGGGCAACGCCCCAGGTATCGTATCGCAATCAAAACGAGGGCTGAAAGCCCGGCCCATTTCACCCCATCAATGTCATCCCACAATCTAATGTCCGTTTTCGTCGAAACCGATGAACCGCGCCGTTGGCGCTCATGGATTCGTATGACACGGATTCCTGGGGCGTTGCCCCTGGTATGAACCGGGCCTTTGGCCCAAAATCTACGCCATGCCACAATCCCTGAGCCTCGTCGTCATTCACGTCATATTCAGCACGAAGGAGCGTCGTGCCTTGCTCGATGTCGGCACGCGGCCAAAACTCCATGCGTATCAGGCCACGGTCGCGCGCAATGCCGGCTGTGAATGTTACCGGGCGGGTGGCGTGGCCGACCATGTGCATCTGGCCATCCGCCTCTCGCGCACTCTCACCATTGCCGTCCTTGTGGAGAACTTGAAAACCTCGTCGTCCAAATTTCTGAAAACTCAATCAACGATGCTTCACAAGACAAACTGGCGGCAAACGGCGGCGTATTTGTCTCGTTGCACGGTTGACATTGGCCTCCAACGACATTCCAGTCGGCGAAACCGTATGACCGTTGGGAGACTCATGAGAATTCCTCGTCGCTTCCCTCGCCTATCGAGCCTTTTCGTTCTGATGGTGCTGATCGTGGGACTGGCGGGTACAGGCTGCGTTTGCCTGAGTCCACACGTCGAGCGCGCCAACGGTATTCCTTATGGGATGCGCGGAGAGCGAACGTTGTACCTGGACGTGATCCGGCCCGAGCATCCCAACGGCCTCGGCGTCCTCGTGCTGGTCAGCGGCGGCTGGAAGTCGCGGCCGCCGGGCAAGTTTCCCACGTGGCCGCTCGCGCCGGTCTTGCGCCGGGGTTACACGGGGTTTGCCATCTACCACGTGTCGCAACCGCAGGCCTCGGTGATGGAGATCGCTGAGGATATGCATCGGGCGGTGCGCTTCGTTCGGCATTACGCCCGCGCGTATGGCGTCGATCCGCAGCGTCTGGGTGTTGCGGGCGGGAGCGCCGGCGGCCATCTGGGCTTGTTGCTCGCCACGCGCGGCGCTTCAGGTCCGGCCGATGCCGCCGATCCGGTGGACCGGGAGAGCAGCGCGGTGCAGGCCGTGGCCATCTTCTATCCAGTGACAGACTTGTTGAATCTGGGCAAATCGACGGAGAACCTGGGTGACGGCGGACCGCCCAGAAGTTTTACCAGGGCGTTTGGTCCGCAATCGACAAACCTCGCAGTCTGGAAAGTGATCGGGCGCGAGACCTCGCCCATCTATTACATCACGACCAACCTGCCGCCGACCCTGATCTATCATGGAGACGCCGACACGCTGGTGCCGCTGGAACAGTCCGAGCGGTTTCAGGGCATCGCTCGCGCTCTGGGATGCACGGTTGAGATAAGGGTCCATCGGGGCGGAAAGCATGGCTGGTTGACGATGCCGCGGGATATCCGGCGATTTGCCGACTGGTTTGACCGGCATCTGCGCGGCGAGAACCGATGAACGCGAACCAAACGTGCGGATTCGATGGCCAAGGGCGTTTGATGGAATCTTAAGATATGAAAAAACACCAATCGAACCAAATCAGTCGAAGGCAGTTTCTCCATCGTGCCGGCGCCGGCGTGGCGTTGTTCAATATTCTTCCCGGCAGTTTGTTGCATGGCGCGGAAAAGTCTTCCCCCAACGCGAAGCTCAACGTGGCCGGCATCGGCATCGGCAGCCGGGGCGGGGCCGACGTGGGCGAGGTGGCGGGCCTGGGCCACAACATCGTCGCGTTGTGCGACGTGGATGAAAATTATGCGGCCAAGGAATTCGCCAAATACCCGGACGCCAGGCGCTTCAAGGATTATCGGGTGATGCTCGACAAGATGGGCAAGGAAATCGACGCCGTGGTCATCGGCACCCCGGATCACACTCACGCGGTCATCGCCATGGAAGCCATGAGACGCGGCAAGCATGTCTATTGCGAAAAACCGCTGGCCCACTCGGTCCATGAAGTCCGCGAACTCATGGCCGCGGCCCACAAGCACAAGGTTGTCACCCAACTCGGCAACCAGGGTCATTCCAGCAATTCCATCCGCCAGCTCTGCGAGTGGGTTTGGGCCGGAGCTATTGGGCAGGTTCACACCATCTATGCCGCCTGTGGCTCTTACAAGAGTGTCTATTGCCAGATCCCGAATCTGGCGAAGGTGGACGAGCATCCTGAGGTGCCCAAGGGTCTCGACTACGATCTGTGGATCGGGCCGGTGCCGTTCCGGCCGTACTCGCCGCTCTGGGTGCCTTGGAACT
>CAZZAQ010000074.1:3999-11242 GCA_964652165.1 uncultured Bifidobacterium sp. | reverse complement strand
AGGAGAACACAGAGGAAACGGAGGCTGGCAGAGTCAAACTACTGCTTTCTCGCTCAAGGCATTTCGGTGACTGAATGGTGAGCGGTCAGGGATCGCCGGAAATGCCAGGACCACCCTCGTCCCTGGCCTCAGTTCTCTCCGTTTGCTCCTGTTCCAACTGAATCGTTACGGCTTAGGCATGCGAATCGCCGCCGTAGAATCCGCGGACGATTTTTTCCTGCAACCGGTCAGCCTCGGCGGCGTCCTGCGTTTCGACCATTCGGATGGCCAGTTCGCCCAACTCTTCCGGGGTGAGCGGTGGGTTGTCCGCCGTCTGCGATGCGATCAAGCAGGGTTATCGGGGTGTGGCAGTGAGCGCCATGATGGCGTCAGCGAACGAACCACGCCAACACACTTCGTTGTGGCCGCCAACAAACTCTGAGTACGTCACACGGTATCCCTTGGCCTTGAGGACATCGCGCAAGCGGCGAGTCTCCAAAAGGTGACTGAAAGGCAGAGTCGTTTCATAACGCCCCGCCTCAAGGTAGAATTCCAACGGAAGACGCGGACTCTGCACAAACTCGGCGACCAGCAGTCCTGACGCTTCCCCGTTCCACAGCGCCATAGGCGATTCCTGTCGCGCCGCAGTGAGAAATGATCCGGATTGCGACAAAACCTTGCCGAAGACCTTCGAGTGCTTCAGTCCGCAGTAGGTCGCCATCTTGCCACCAAGGCTGATTCCTCCGACAATGGTGTGGGCCGGATCGTTATAGACCCGGTAGGTTTTCCGCGCCCACGGCACCAATTCCTTTGCCAGGAAGCTTGCGAACGCATCGGAGCAATCGAGGTCCCGCTTCCGCGTTTGCGAGCTGATGTTCTGAACCCCCACCACAACCAGGGGCGGAATCTTCCCAGCGGCCAGAAGATTATCCAGAGTGACATCCATCTTCCTGAAACCGCCGTCGAAGGCAATCACGAGCCAGCAGCGACGCCGGTCCTGCTCGTACCCAGCCGGCGTGTAGAGGCTCAAAGAATACTCGGCCTTTAGAATCTGACTTTTGAACTGCTCTTGTGTCTTGCGCCCACTGGGAACGCCCGCTTGCTTGTTGATCCATGGCTGTGGAGGAGCATCCGGCAGTTCCACGTACGACCAGCCGGCATACTCGCGAGTGTTGAGTGGGTCAGTTCGCGGTGGGTTCTGCTGCACTTCTCTCATGATGGCGGCCCATTCCATCGACAGCGCCTCTGGCCCATTAACTTGAAAGACATATTGGAACCTCGCTTCGGTGGAGTGTGTCTCCGTGAGGTACCAAAGCTCAGTGTCGGCCAGCCGTGTCAGCGGCTTGAGGATATTGGCGCTGGGTAAGCCGCCCATCATCGTTACGCGCGTGGTCTCATTACTTCCTCGCCAGATAAAGGTGACGCGGCGATGCCGTTGATCCTCGCCAATCGATTCTACCAAAGGCGCCCTACCCTCCATCTCCTTCCAAAAAGTGGCAAGCGCCTCGCGGCTTCCTGCTCCCAGCTCGTGAGCAAGGCCGATCAAGTGAGGGCTACCTTCGCCCGTGGGCCCATTGGCGCTTGCGGCCGTCAAGCTGCAAGCGGCGAGTACAAGCACGAGACAGAGCGCGACTCTTTTCGGAATAGCATTGTCGCTATTCTCCATGGACGATCTATGCATTGCTCAAATCTTCCGCACGTTCTGCTAAGCTAAGACGCGACAGTGCGGCGACACCGCCCCGCCGTCAATCCCGGAAGAATTCGGGTTGGAGCTTTCCTCCCGTGCGCGCTTCTGCTATGGATTGGGTCCAGCAATCCCAAGAGACAGTTCCGCCACGTTCCTCATGAGCACGACCTTCGTTCGCGTCGTTTTCGGCGTTTTCGCGCTCGCGCTTCCCGCCGGGGCCGGCACGCTCACCGGGCACGTGCGGGACCAGAATTGGTACGCCCGCTACCAGAACAATCCGCCCGGCGTCGGCTACTACGAGTTCGCGGTGAACGCCAACGCCACGAACGATTCGAGCGCCGCGGGCGGCGGGTTCAGCGCCACGGACATCTTCGGCCTCTTCACGATGCCCGGCCTCAACGCCGGCTCCTACACGGTCGCCTCGTGGGACGTGTGGTGGCGTTCGGCCTACGCCTTCAACGTCGCGGTGCCGGCCTCCGGCTCGTCGGCGGACGTGGACTTGCGTCTTCAGGAGTGAAACGATAGGGGAATCCCGGAGGCGACGGCGTGGTCTCCCCGGATTCCTGGCAGGTGGGTTTGCAGCGTGCAGACGGGCAGGGCGCTTGACGATTTCTCTTGCAGCGGCGGGCGAATGGCTCGCGCAACGACTCAATACGCGGGCGCCTATTGACGAGCTTGAGCCGCGACCGGCGGCGGCACAGCACAACCTGGCACGGGACCTCAATTGAAAATGAACCACAGACTCCGGGGCTTCACGTTTGTTGAAATCATGATCGTCGTGGGGATCGTCGGCATGCTCGCCGCCCTCGCCATTCCCAACTTCCTGCGCTACCGGGTCGCCAGCCGCCGCGGTGTCTGCATCGCCAATCTTAAGCAGATGCAGAACGCGAAAGTCCAGTGGGCCTGCGAGCTGCGCAAGGCATTCACCGACGTCCCGGTCGAAGCCGACCGGATCGGCCCCAACAACTATCTCCGCGACAAGCCGTATTGCCCCAGCGGCGGGGCGGATTACATCACGACCATCGGCCAGGTGGATCAGATCGCCACTTGCACGATCGCCTCCGTGGAGGGGCACACCCTCTAATTTTTGGGCAGTCCGCCAAGGATTTGGACAAATAGAGCCGGGGAACGGCTTCCCAAAGCTTCTCCATACTCACACGCCCGGACTTTTCCAGCGCCTTCCGGGTCGGTGCGCTTGACCGAGGCTGGTTAATCAGTACTAGCGCAAAGCCTTAAGAAAGGAGCACATTCGCAGAACTTCGAGACCGTCGTCGAGATTCGGTGCCGGTCTTCAACTCGCCTGGCACGCGCAACGACCGCCAATTGCTGCCTCTCCGGCGTTTCGGCACGACAAACGCTAGTCAAGCGTGTCGAATGACGAACTGCGCCCTATGAGCGAACGCCAGAAACAAGCCGACTTCATCAAGCAACTCCTTGCTTGCGACGATTGTCTGGAACACCGCCAACTCGAGGAGCGGCTCGTTGCCTGTGAGAAGGACGAACGCTGCCTCCGCCGGGCCTGCCGGCTGGTCGTCGTCATCACCCTGGTGGCTCTGGCTGTGCTGGGCTATTTGACCGTCCTTCCGATGTCGGAATCCAACGCCCGAATCGCCCAGGTGCTGCACAACTGCTTTCAAGTCCTGGCACTCGGGTCGGGCATGTGCCTCGGAGTCTTTGTGGCGCTCGTTTTCTGGCAGCGCTCGCTCGTTCAACGCCTTTACGACGAAGGCCGGCACTTCATCACCAACCAGGTCCAACACCGCGCCCTCCCGTCGGTCGACACGTTTCCCACACTTGTTGTGCACGAGTCCGACACGGCGATGTACCAGGTTCGGACCCCCGGACGGAACACGGCCTCCGCGGAAGTCATCACGCTGCCAACGGCCTCCTGACTCCGCCCCCCGCCGGCTCTCGCGCTCCCTTCTCGAATCCGCCCTGGATTTGTCCGACCGCAGCAGGTCGCTTCTCGACAAACCTTTTCCCCGCCGCCTATGCTCTTCGGGCATGCAGTCCGCCCGCCATCGGCTGGTCATCGCCGGACGTGAATTCCGCTCCCGCCTGCTCGTCGGGACGGGCAAATTCTCTTCCCCCGAAGCGATGCGCGACGCCCTCGCCGCCAGCGGCACGGAACTGGTCACCGTCGCCCTGCGCCGCGCCGATCTGAGCGGGAAGAAGGATCCTTTCGCGAACATCCTCGAATTCATCGACCCCAAGCGCTACCTCCTCCTGCCGAACACCAGCGGCGCGATGAACGCCGAGGAAGCCGTCCGCCTCGCGCGCCTGGCCGCCGCCGCCGGCCTGCCCAAATGGGTCAAACTCGAAATCCACCCCGACCCGCGCTACCTGCTTCCCGATCCCGTCGAGACCCTGAAAGCCGCCGAGCAACTCGTCCGCGAGGGCTTCACCGTGTTGCCGTATATCAATGCCGACCCCGTTCTCGCCAAACGCCTCCAGGACGCCGGCGTCGCCACGGTAATGCCGCTCGGCTCGCCCATCGGCTCGAACCGCGGCCTCCAGACCCGCGACCAGATTCGCATCATCATCGAGCAAGCCACCGTCCCGGTCGTCGTCGATGCGGGCCTGGGCGCGCCCAGCCACGCCGCCGAAGCGATGGAACTGGGCGCCGACGCCGTGCTCGTCAACACCGCCATCGCCGTCGCCAGCGATCCGAATCGCATGGCCGTGGCCTTCAAGCTCGCCGTCGAAGCCGGCCGCGCCGCGTACGAGATCGGTCTGGCCCCGGCGCACGACGCGGCGAGCGCCACCAGCCCGTTAACGGGATTCTTGGAGTGAACTGGGCACGCACGAGATGAAGACTAATTCTGCCCGCCTTGCTGTAACGCCTTTCGGAAATTCACAAGCTGAGGCAGCGGTTGTGTCCCGAAGGGACATCCTGAGAATAGCCCAGCGTTTCAACGCTGGGTACAGGGGCATACAGCGCCGCGTCCCGAAGGGACGACTGAACTCGCGCCACAATAACTTCCAGTCAGCCGTCCCTTCGGGACTGATTCAATTGACGATGGGACTCCCGGCGTTGAAACGCCGGGCTATTTTCAAGCATCCCTCCGGGATGCTGCCTGCAGCCCGCTTGCGAAGCGCTTTCGGGAATTCCCGAAAGGCATTAGGCCTCGCTGCCTTGTCCGTTGCTCTATTGCTGCCTGGCTGCATTTTGCCTGGAGGGTTGCAAGTCGTCGGACGATATGACGTTCATGGACGGCTGTTGAGTGCCAATGGGCAGGGTCTGGAAGGCAAAAACGTCGTCGTGCTTCAGCCCCATGCCGGCAGCACAGACCGAAAAATGGTTAGGGCTTTGGCAGATGGCTCAGAATCGGACGCGCCCGATTGGCCGGCGATCGTGCTGACAACGAACGCACGCGGCAAATTTGATCACCAGTTTCGAGGCTTCACACATTGCCATCCCTTTTGGGTCTTTCCGCCCCTGTTCGAGCTGCCTTGTCACCTCAGCGGTGCGACACGCCACGGCCGCTTCTTTCTTTTGAAGACTCCGGATGCCGAGGGTCGAATTTATGAGGTCGAAGTCAGGCAGCCAACCCCTCGCGTTCGTGTCGTGGACCCAGCGTCGGCAAGACTTCGCAGCCTGAAAGTCGGCGATGAGGTCGTCGCCGGCATTACCGTTCAGACTCAACGAATGACCGGGCCCTTCGGATGGCAGGCCCACACCAAAACTCCCACCGTCGTCCGGCTGGAGATTACGCGGCCTCGCTCACGCGAATGAATTCAAAAGCGCTCACCCTGTCCCGCGTCCGCCAGCTCCTCACCGCCGCGCGCAGGACGCGGGTACTCGTCATCGGCGACGTCATGCTCGACCAATTCATTTGGGGCCGGGTCTCGCGCATCTCGCCCGAAGCGCCTGTGCCGGTCGTCGATTTCGAGCGCGAGAGCGTCATGCCCGGCGGCGCGGCCAACGTGGCCCGCAACCTCTCCGCCCTCGGCGCGCGCGCGGAACTCTTCGGCGTTGTCGGCCGCGACCACGCCGCCAGCCAGCTTCGCCTTCACCTCACCGAGCAGCGCGTCGATTGCTCCGGCCTCGTCGCGCTCCCCACGCGCCACACGAGCATCAAGACCCGCATCGTCGCCCACCAGCAGCAGGTCGTCCGGCTCGACCGCGAAACCCGCCACGATCTCGACAGCCGCGCGACCAATCGCCTCCTGGCCGCCATCGAACCGGCCCTGGCGGGCGCGTCCGCCGTCATCGTCGGCGACTACGGCAAAGGCGTGGTCACCCAGCCGCTGCTCGACACGCTCAAAACCTTGTGCCGGCAGCGCGGTGTTTGGTTGAGCCTCGATCCCAAACCCGTCCACCAGCTCAACCTCGCCGGCCTCTCGCTCCTCACTCCAAACCGCAACGAAGCCTTCGAACTCAGTGGCCTGACGGACGACACGCGCGACCCGAATCCGCTCCGCGACCTCAATCTCGTGCGCGCCGCCGGCCGCCTGCTCACCGACCTGACGCCCGCGTTGCTCCTCATTACGCTGGGCGAGCAAGGCATGTTGCTGTGCCGTCGCGGCCAAAAGCCCTTTCACATCCCGACTGTCGCGCAGGAAGTCTTCGACGTGTCCGGCGCGGGCGACACCGTGATCGCCTCGTTTACGCTAGCCATCGCCGCAGGCGCGTCGCCCGTCGAGGCGGCGATGCTCTCCAATCATGCCGCCGGCGTCGTTGTCGGCAAAGTCGGCACCGCCACCGTCACGCCCGAGGAACTGGTGAAGAGCTTTCACGGCTGATGCACCGTGCCTGTCGAACTGTCAGACGCCCTGTTCCAGAAAGCCGCCGGCTGGGAGGCCGTGAAGCGGGCGCGCGGCTACGTCGAGCAGGACAAGGTGCTCAGTTCCGACTGGCAGCCGCCGCTGCTCCGGGGCGTGGTGCAGGCAGGCGAGACGACCTTCCGCGCGGGGCTTGTCATTCACAGCCCCATCGACATCGAAAACCTCTGCACGTGCCGCGACTCGCGCGAGTGGGGAACGATTTGCGCGCACTCCGTTGCCGTCGGCCTGCACTGGATGCAGGCGCAAAGCGCCGGAGCGAAGGGCACCCCTGAACCGGGTCGGAGCGCCGAGCTCCGGCTCGGCGCGATCCGACGCTTGGGCCGAGCCGAGCGGGAGCTCGGCGCTCCGGTTCATGGAAAGGACGCCCGCGCGCCGAGCCGCATCCGACTCGATGCCGGCGGCGAGCCGGCGGAGTTGTTCATCCTTCTGCCGCCCAACTTCGTCGAAGCGGCCGCGCGCGGGAAAGTGATGCTCGTGCTCGAGGCCGGACGGCGCGACGGACGCGGGCCGCTCAATGCGCTGCCCAAGGAGCAACCCTTTGCCTTCAGCCAAAACGACGCCGCGATCATCGCCCGCATCGAGGAACTGGCCGGCGAAACGCCCGCGACGCTCCTGCTCGAAACGGAGCGCTTCATCGCGTTGCTCCCGCTCCTCGCGGGGCATCCGCGCGTCACGCTTGGGCGAAGCACCGCGGTTGAGATTTCCACAGCGCCCCTGTTCCCGCCTCTGAACGCAACTCTGGAAGCGAACGGCGAGATCGTCGTGCTGGGAATGATCGAGACGAAGGGG
>CAZZAQ010000074.1:0-3989 GCA_964652165.1 uncultured Bifidobacterium sp. | reverse complement strand
GAGATCGTCGTGAGCCTGCGCGGGCGGTTCACTGCGCCGGCGATGCTCGGCGAGGAATGGGTCTGGCAAAGCCCGCGGCTTCAACCGTTGGGCCTTCCCGCCGCCTTGCGCGGTGTGTTGCAGGCGCCCGTGCGGATTCCCCGCGCGCGGGTGCCAGCCATCCTCGGGCAATTCTGGCCGCAACTGGCGGCGGGCGGCAGCGTGGAGGCGAACTTCAAACCGGAGGATTTTACCCTGGAGCCGCAGGCGCCGCGATTCCTCCTGGAACTCAAAGGCGGGCTGGCGCGACTCAGCGCGTTGCTCCAGTGCGCCTACGGGCCGCGCATCCTTCCTCTCGGTAGCAGCCGACGTGAGGAGGCTCATTCTTCCACAGCCGATCAGAGCCGGCTCACGTCGGCTGCTACAGAAGATTTATGGCTTCCCGATCCCGCCTCGCCCACGCGCTACTGGACGCGCGACCTGACGGCGGAACGCGCGGCGCTCGCCAGATTGCACCGGGCCGGTTTCGGCGCGCCGGGCGCGGACGGACGGAGACAACTGTCCGGGCAGGACGCCGTGCTGAATTTCTTCGCCCGCGAATTCCCGCGGATGCAACGCGAGTGGAAGGTGACGCTCGACGAGCGGCTCGACCAAAGCACGAGGGAGCATCTGGAGCGCGTCGAGCCGCGCTTTCAAATCACGGCCAGCGGCACGCAGTGGTTCGACCTCGGCGTCGTGTTCGAGTCGAGCGGCGGGGAGAAATTTTCCGCGGCGGACATCCAGCGGCTCGTGCTCGGCGGGCAGGGGCACACGCGGTTGCGCAACGGCAAGACGGCCGTGTTCGACACGGGCGCAGTCGAGGAGTTGCAGGAGGTGTTGCTCGACTGCGCGCCGCGCCAGCACGCAGAGGGTTATCGCATCGACAGCGCGCAAGCAGGATTCCTCGAAGCGACGTTGAGGCTGCGGCCCGAGTGGAAAGTCCAGGCGCCGGCCGCCTGGCGCGAGCGGGCGGCGAGGCAAAGCGGCGAAGCGGAGCTCATCTGCCCGGCGCTCGGCGAACTGGAGGGAGTATTGCGGCCTTACCAGAAGCACGGCGTGGCGTGGCTGCGGTTCCTGCGCGAAAACGGCTTCGGCGGCATTTTGGCGGATGAAATGGGGCTGGGGAAGACGGTGCAAGTGCTGGCGCTGCTGGAATCATTGCGGACTGGGGCGCATCTTGACACTTCCCCAACACGCGGAGGAAGCGCTCCCTCTCCTCCCTCCGAGGGAGGAGAGGGCTGGGGAGAGGAGGGCCGTTGCGTCCCAGAATCGCCCCTCTCCCCGGCCCTCTCCCCACTCCTGCGTCGCGGGGAGAGGGAGAAATCAGGGGCGCTGTTGGGATCATTGGGGACTGCGGATGGCGGATCGCAAATTGCCGACGGACCGGACGCTACCGCCAATCAAACCCCTGGCCTCCGAAATCCGAAATTGGTTGTCTGTCCGACGAGCCTCGTTCACAACTGGGTGGCCGAGGCCGCCAAGTTCACTCCGCAACTCAAGGTGCTGGCGCTGCACGGGCCGGAACGGCACGAGCGATTCGCCGGAATCCCGCAGGCCGATCTGGTCGTCACGAGCTACGCGCTCATCCGGCGCGACGCGGAACGGTACGCAGGGATCGAGTTCGACACCGTCATCCTCGACGAAGCGCAACACATCAAGAATCGGCAGACGCAAAACGCGCAGGCCGTGAAGGTCGTGCGCGCCCGGCACCGCCTCGTGCTCACGGGCACGCCGATGGAGAACTCGGTGCTCGATCTGTGGAGTATCTTCGACTTCCTCATGCCGGGCTACCTCGGGAGCGCGCAGGATTTCCGTGAGCGCTACGAAGTTCCGATCACGCGCGAGAAAAACCCGGACGCCCAAACGCGTCTCTCCCGCCGATTGCGGCCGTTCCTGCTGCGCCGGCTCAAACGCGAGGTGGCTGCCGATTTGCCGGCGAAGCTGGAGCAGGTTTCGTACTGCGAACTGACGGACGATCAACGCGCGGTTTATCAGCAAGTCATCGAAGCCAGCCGGAAGGAAGTGCTCGACGCCGTGGGGGCGCAGGCCCTCGCGCGAAGCCGGATGGTGGTCCTGAACGCGCTCTTGAGGCTGAGGCAGGTCTGCTGCGATCTGCGGCTCCTGGGATTGGCGGAGACAGCCGAAGCGGCCCCGGCCTCGACCGGCGAGGGACGAGTGGAAATGGAGTGTTGGAGTAATGGAGTATTGGGATCTCCGACCGTTCCAACTTCCCATTACTCCAACACTCCATCACTCCAACACCCCATCACTCCAACACTCCAACACCCCATCACTCCATCCCTCCAATCCCCCTCCTCCGGCAAACTGGACGTCTTTGGCGAGCTTCTCGAGGAAGTCATCGATGGCGGGCATCGCGCGCTGGTGTTCAGCCAATTCACACGCATGCTGGCGTTGCTGAAGGAGACGCTGACCGCGCAGGGAATCGAATTCTGCTACTTGGATGGCTCGACGGCCGACCGCGCGCAGGTCGTGGAGCGTTTTCAGAAGACTCCCACGATTCCCGTCTTTCTGATCAGCCTCAAGGCCGGCGGTGTCGGCCTGAACCTGACGGGCGCGGACACCGTGATCCACTTCGATCCGTGGTGGAATCCCGCGGTCGAGACGCAGGCGACGGATCGCGCGCACCGCATCGGACAGACCCGCGTCGTGACAAGTTACAAGCTGATCGCGCGCGATACAATCGAGGAGAAGATTCTCCAGCTCCAACAACGCAAGCGCGAGACCATCGCCGCGACGCTCGGCGGCGAGGAACAGTTGGCCGAGGCTTTGTCGTGGGAGGAGATTCAAGCGTTGTTGGCGGGGTGAGATGCGGGGCGGGGAGTAATCAGTAATCAGTAATCAGTATTCAGTATCCAGTATCCAGGTGTCGCAGCGGGCGGCCGGGCGCCCTTGCCGTCGCTGATTACTGATTACTGATTACTGATTACTGAACACTCCTGGCAATTCGCTTCGCCGCGGCGCGGACGGACTCCACCAGCTCGGGCGGCGCGACGACTTGGGCGCTGCCGCCCCAACTGAGAATCCAACGCTGAACTTCACCAAGGCTGGACAACTTGAGGCACAGTTCGAGACCACCGCCGGTAAGCTCGCGGAGTTCCTGCGAAGGATGCCAGCGTTTCTCGCGGATGTAGTCGGCGGCCGAGGCGTCGAAGCGGATCATCACACGGTGCTCGCCGGCGCCGGAGACGACGCCAAAGCTGTCGCGCAGGATTTTCTCGACGGAAAACTTCTCGGGACGGGTGAAAGATTTTCCGGTCTGCCGGGCGGCGTGGATGCGGGCCGGGACGAACGTGCGGATGTCGCGCCGCAAATGATCGAAGGCGAAGAGGAACCACTCGCCGTTGATATTCGCCAGGTGATAAGGGTCGACCACGCGCGGCTCCGTTTGCTTGCTGCCGGGCTTGCGATACTGAAGTTCGAGCTGGCGATGCTGGACGGTCGCCCTGGCCAGCGTATCGAACACTTCGAGATTCACAATCGGCTCGACGCTGTGGCGGAACGAGATCGTTCGGTCCCAGTCGGCGAAGTTGAACGACACCGTGTCGGGCAGCGAGGATTCCATTTTCTGAAAGGCACTGAGCAGGGGTTTCTCGAAGGGGGTGCCGCGGTACTGCTGAAGGGCTTTTTCCGCGATGAGCAACGCGACGAGCTCGCCTTCCGTGATCTGAAGCGTCGGGAACGAACTCACTTCCTCGGAGTAGTGATAGCCGAAACGGCGCCCGTCGTATTCGATGGGCAGGCCGAGCCGGTCGCGCATGAACTCGATGTCGCGATGGATGGTTTTGGTGACGACTTCGATCTCCGCCGCGAGGGTCGTGGCGTTCGGGTATTTGCCGGCGGCGATGGCCTGATGGATCCGCATCATGCGCTCCAGCGGCGGGCGGGATTGGGGCAGGGCGATCCGCTTCGCATTCGGTTTCATGCGCGGGCACCTTGGCAGTGCCGCCCGC
>CAZZAQ010000073.1:5974-11244 GCA_964652165.1 uncultured Bifidobacterium sp. | reverse complement strand
CGTTGGGGTTGGAAACTATTTTTGACCGGTGACCCAGGGTAGCCGCGCCGACGCGACAACCCTGGGCTGAGAGATGCAACACCGTTGGTGTTGAGCCCGGCCGCTGCGCGCGGATTTGTCCCGCTTCATGGACCCAGTGCCCGGCCACCGGTCGAAGGCGACAGGGTGAAGTGAGCTCTAAACCTCACCCACTGTTCCAGTTCCTCGTCGGTCATCTTCACCAAAAGCTTCTGAGGGCGGATGCTGTCCAAGGGTGATGACTGCGCCAGTGATGGCGTTTCGAAAAGATTCTGGGGCGTATTCTCGGAGTCCATGTTGTTTACACGCTTCGACAAAGCGCGACAGAAGGATGTTCATCGTCACTTGCGTGACAGAGCGAGAAGGGAAAAGGCCGTATAAGTAGGCTTGATCGGCTTTACCGATGGTGATGGTAGTGCAGTTGAGATCCTTGGCATCAAGGTTCTTGTAGGGATCGCGGAATTCGGACATTGGAGTGTGTAGGTTTCGTCGTCGTTCATGGTTGGTCATATCCTCATGCAAATTGATATTTGTCACGACGCTCGCAAACAAGCGGATCGCGGTCTGCATACTTCGTAACGTCAATCTGTCCCTGATCTGGAACTTGGGCGTAAATCTTACCGTCACGCATCCTCAATGTGATCTGGATTAGCCCATCTTCGCCTGGGCGAAAATGTCGGCGGTACTCCTCGAAAAACGGCTGTGCAAGGCGAACTACTCGCACAGCGTCCGTCTTGCTATCACAGAGCATCACAATTTCATCGCACTCTTTCTTGAAGTTCACCCACCACCGGTTACCGAGGTCACTTGAGAACGTAAGTCCGACCAGCAAACCGTGTCCGTTTCTGTAGTACGGCCCGCGCAAAGGGTCTGGCGTTAATGGAGCGCCACGATTCTCCTCACGTCGCAAAAACGCGGACCTGCAAGCATCGGCGCGCCGCTTGCCGCCATATTTCTTGTCACCGCTCACAGCTGTGTATTCAACACTTAGATCGGTCGCCCCCCCATAATCATGGGGCGGCGGCTCATCAGAATTGAGCAACGCCCTGCCCTCGTGAACTAATCTGGTGGCTTCAACGACCCATTTGTCGTGCGCTCGCTCAAGATTCAGTGCTCGTTGAATCCAGTGAGCCGCTTGATCGAGCTTGCTGTTCTTACTTTGCCGAAAGCCACGCATTGCATGAACAATCTCTCCCGTTACGGAAGGCAGATCATTGCACGGATTTACCGGCCGGTCCTCATTCACTCTTTTTGACTTCATAAGCATGTTGTGTCAGACTTTTTAGGAGTTTAACATGAGTTTGCGTTTGCGCAATGGAAAAACCTTCCGACTGGTGTTACTCAAGGGGACAGGGCCGGCGGCGGCCAGTCGAGGGGTGAAACTGGGCGGCACGGTGGCCACGGTGGGTTTTCCCAACATCGGCTTGCAAGGGTTCGCGCCCAAGCTGGCCAAGGGCGAGATCGCGTCGCTGTCCGGCGCGGGGGATGACGCGCGGTATTTCCAGATCAGCGTGCCGGTGCAGCCGGGGTCTTAGCAGACGGCCATCATTCGGGCGAGGCTCTGGTGGATGAGCGGGGCAACGTGGTGGGGGTCGTGACGGCCAAATTGAGCGCGCGGGCGGCGTTGGCGGCGAGCGGAGCGTTGCCGGAGAACGTGAATTACGCCGTGAAAAGCAGTTTCCTGCTGGGCTTCCTGGAGTCCGTGCCGGAGGTGTCGGCGAAGCTCAAGGAGCCAAACACGAAGGAGCGGAAGTTCGAGGAGGTGGTGAAGGATGCTGAGAAGGCTGCGGTGTTGGTGCTGGTGTACTGAGAACTGGAAGATGCCGTTGGCTAAGAGCGTGTCGAAGGCAATGGCTCAAGACTGCCGGCCTTCAAGCTGAAGCCCGCCGATAATGCTGAACTGCGCCGTGTTGTGGGTCAGGAGCGCAGGCGGCTCAAATATTTTAACCGCAAAGAACGCAAGGAACGCAGAGAAAACTTGCTTTCATTCAAGTCGCTATGCGTTCTATGCGTTCTTTGCGGTTATCATCTTTGCTTGCGGCGTCAGCCGCCCTGGGTTCATTCGTGTTTGCCCGCCGCAGAGGGAAAGCTCACTCCAATTCCAACGCCCGCCACAGGTAGCACGAGGCCACCGAGCGGAACGGCCGCCAGCGCTCACCGTGATCGAGCAACTCGGAGGGCACGCAGTTCGGCTTGGATTTCCTCGTCGTCCAGGTTCACCACCGGGATTTTCATCCGCCCAAGCTCGTCGGCGAACCGGACCCGGTTCATACCGACAAGTTCGGCCGCCTTGCCGAGCGAAAGCTGACCCACCTCGAAGAGCCGAACGGCCAACTGAAGCGTCAACTCTGCCTCCACCGCCTGGCGCGGCCTGCCGCTGGCGACCAGGAGGTCGTCGGGATACTGTACTGTCAGTTCAGCCATGCCCCAACCTAATCCAGGGCGACCACTTGGCGCAAGGCTGCTTCTCCTGGTGCGGCAGAGCGGGCGCGTACTTGAGCATACTGTTTTTCGGATTTCAGTTCCCCCGCGCGACGGCTGCGGCGGGCGCTTCCTTCGACCGCCGGACGGGCAGGTAGAGCAGCACGTTGGCGAACGTTATCAACCCGCCGCCGACGAGCAGCGCCCGCGTGAGCGTTTCGTTCGGATACGCGATGCCAGCCCACGCCGAGAACCAGCCCGGCAGGAACAGTGCGTAGAGGCTCGTGAACACCGGCTCCACGCAGTAGATCAGTCCGGCGTGCGTTGCGGGAACGTGGCGCTGCCAGTGGTTCATCAGCATGTAGGCGCCCAGGGTGCACGGGAAAATCAGGATGGCCAGAAAGCCGATAAGCGGCCCGGTGCTGAAGGCCGCGATCCACGCCCCGGCTGACGGCGCTTCGGCCACCGCGACCGGCACGGACACCAGCGCCATCGAGACGAACATCACGATCGAAAAGTGGTTCACGTTGTTCCGGGCGAACTTCGGCCTCTCGAGCCAGAGAATCTGCGCGGTGAATGCGACGGACCCGGCCAGGGTTTCCCATTCGCCCCGCCCGAGGCGGAAGTTTCTCCAGTCCACGCCGGCGAGCACGGCGACGCCCGCCACGACGAGGGCGCAGCTCAGGAACAACTTGGCCGTCGGCCAGCGCCGCTGGCGCAGCGCGACCCAGATGGGGATTAGCAGGCAATAGCACTGCGTCAGGAACGCCGACGTGGACGCCGCCGTGTACGTCAGACCGTCCACTTGAAGCAGGATTCCCACGCCGCCGAAGAAACCCAGACCCGCGCCCTGCCACAGTTCCGAGCGCGTCATCTTCGGCAGCGTGCGCACGGAGAGCAGCGTGAGCAGCAGCGCCGCGAAAGCGAACCGGTACAGGACGCACAGCGCGGCGAGGAACCACGAGTTCGCCCCCGGCACGAGCGTTTGCTGCGCGGCGGCGATGGCCTTCACCGTGGGGAAGCTCAGCGCCCACAGCGCGGTGCCGAGCAGCAGCATCTGCACCGCGCGGGCGGAATGAGGCTTGTTGGAGGACATTCAGATTGGGATTCCACCGCGGCGCGCTGCGAGCATGGCGCGGATTGAAGCGTTGCCCGGCAGGCGCCTCAAGCAATTTGTCCTCGCGCGGACAAATCCAGGATTGGAGCGTGGGCAGCCTGGTCCACGTGAGATTGATAGCATGGTTCCTCAAGTAAATTCTGGAAGTGTGGGGGCGCGCCAGGCGGTTCTCAGTTTCCAGCAATCTCATGAGCACCGGGCTTCGACCCGGTGATAGGAGCGGACCACAAGAAACGCCGTTCCAACGGCCTTTCCCGACGCGCCGCGCAAAAGCCATCAAACCGGTTTTCGCCTCCGTCGCCTCCGCCCGCACCCGGCTGAAGACGGGTGTTAATGAAGTTTCTGTCATTTTTCAAACGACCGCTGAGCTTGCGTTGGGACTGGAATCATGGTATCGACAGGATGTTCCGCGTCGTTCTTGTGCTGGTGCCTGCTCCTGTCCCGGTTGCGCCTGCGCAGCGGCGATCCCGCTGGCTCCGGGCCGTGCCCGGGGAGGGATAGCGTCACTCGGATGTAACCTTGACGGATCGCCGTTGTCATACTCGGCACCTGCATGATGAAGAAAACTGTTTCCTCCGTGAAGTTCCATGCCCTCCCGTTGTTAGCCCTGATCGTGTGCGCTTCGGCCAGCGCGCAGTTCTCCCTGGACCGCGAGCCGCCCGGCCCGTCGAGTCGGAAGACGGGGCTTGCGATCACGGAAATCATGTACAATCCCCGCCCGGTCCCGGGCCTGGCCACGAACTTAACTCTGGAGTTCATCGAACTGTTCAACTCGAAGCCGTGGGCTGAGGACATCGGCGGTTTTGCCATCGGCGGCACGGTGAACTATGTCTTTCCCTCGAACACGGTTCTGGGCGCCGGCGCCTATCTGGTCGTGGCGCGGGTGCCGGACCTGATTCGGACCAATTACAACATTACGAACGTGCTTGGTCCCTGGGTCGGGGCGGAAACCAACCGGCTGTCCACTGAGGAAGGCATCGTGCGATTGCTCAATCGCCAGGGCGCCGTGCTGCTCGAAGTCAATTACGAGGATTCGCCCCCCTGGCCTGAAGCAGCCGACGGCACCGGCCATTCTCTGTCGCTGGCGCGGCCGTCCTACGGTGAAGATGACTTCCGGGCGTGGGCGGAAAGCGACCGGGTCGGCGGGTCGCCGGGCGGGGCCGATCCGAAGACGATGGATCCGCTGGCGACGGTCGTCATCAACGAGTGGCAGAACCACAGCGACCCCGTGGATTGGATGGAACTCTACAACCACGGCAACAGCGCGGTGGATTTGTCCGGCGCCTGGCTCTCCGATGACCCAACGACGAACAAATTCCGCATCCCCGACGGCACCTCCATTCCCGGGCGCGGCTTTCGTTCCTGGGACCAAACCCAACTTGGCTTCGAGTTGTTCGCGGGCGGCGAGACGATTTTCTTCTGGAACTCCAACCAGACGCGGGTCATCGACGTGATCGATTTCCGTGGCCAGTCCAACAACATCAGCAGCGGCCGCTGGCCCGATGGCGGGCCGATTCAATACGGCCTGGCCAGCCGCACGCAAGGCGCCGCAAACAACCCGCCGATGCGCTACGGGGTCGTCATCAGCGAGATCATGTACAATCCGCTCTCGGGCAATCTGAACGACGAATATGTCGAAATCCACAACCGCAACAACACGCCGGTCAGCCTCGCCGGGTGGGAATTCGTCGTCGGCATCAACTACGTCTTTCCG
>CAZZAQ010000073.1:0-5964 GCA_964652165.1 uncultured Bifidobacterium sp. | reverse complement strand
CCGACCAACGCGATCACCTCGAACATGCCGCCGGGGGCCTATTGGGTCATCGCGCGCAATCCGACCAACCTCTTCAACATTTATACCAATCTTAACACGAACAACACGTTCGGCCCCTACGGCGGCACGCTGGCCAACGGCGGCGAGCGCCTCGTGCTCGCCGCGGCGGATTATGACGTCGTCCAGAATCCCGGCGGGAGCACGATCGAAAAACTCCCCGTCCCCGTGTGCGACCTGATCTACGGCGACGGCGGCAAGTGGGGCAACTGGAGCGACGGCCAGGGCAGCAGCCTGGAACTTATCGACGTCGAAGCCGACCCGCATCACCCGTCGAATTGGGCCGACAGCAATGACACCGGCGAGAGCCAATGGACGGCCATCGAATGGACCGGCCCGCTGGGCGAATCGCTTGGCTCGCCCATCAACGACAGCCTCATCATCAACCTCCAGGGCATTGGCGAATGTCTGGTGGACGAAGTCGAGGTGCGCGTTGACAACGGCCCGAACCTGGTCGCCAACGGCGGCTTCGAGTCCGGCCTGACGGGTTGGACCCTGCAAGGCTCGCACGATTTCTCGACCGTCGAGAACGAAGGGTTCGCCGGGGCGAAGAGCCTGCACGTGCGCGCCGGTTCGCGCGGCGACAACCAGTCGAACCGCATTCTCTCGGCGCCCTTTGCCAGCCCCATTCCGCCGACCGCCGGTGTCGTCTCGCTGCGGGCGAAAGTCCGTTGGCTGCGAGGCCACCCCGAACTGCTCCTGCGGCTGCACGGCAGCGCCACGGAAGCCTACGGCCGGATGGCGCTGCCCCGCCGGCTTGGCTCGCCCGGCATGGTCAACAGCCGGCGCGTCTCGAACGCCGGGCCCGCCGTTTACGACGTGAAACACACCCCGCTGCTGCCGGTCGCCAGCCAGCCGGTCGTGGTCACCGCCCGCGCCACCGATCCGCAAGGGCTGGCGCTGATCAAGGTCCGATACCGCGTGGACCCGACCCCGACCTACACGGACCTGTTCATGTCAGACACTGGCACTTCCGGGGACGCGATCCGGGACGACGGCATTTACACCGCGGTCATCCCCGGCCAGCCCTCCGGCAGCATGGTCGCGTTCTACGTCGAAGGCCGGGACAACCAGGGAGCGATCGGGACTTTTCCGCAGTACGTCTTCCCGCCGGCCGGCCTGACGCGCTGCTGGCCCAACGACGCCCTCGCGCGCGAATGCGTCGTGCGCTGGGGCGAAACCCAGATGCCCGGTGACTTCGCCACGTATCACCTCTGGGTCTCGGCAGTGAACTCCAACCGCTGGCACACCCGCGACACGCAGAACAACACCGCGATGGACGGCACGTTCGTCTACAACAACTCGCGCGTGATGTATAACGCGGAGCCGCTGTTCTCCGGCAGCCCGTGGCACCGCACCAACGCCACCACCGGTCCCGCCGGTCCCAACCGCGTGGATTACGAAATGAACTTCCCGGACGACGACCCGCTGCTTGGCTCGACTGATTTCGTCCTCAACAACCCCGGCAATCCCGACCGGCTCACGATCAGCGACCTGAGCGCCGTGGCCGAACAGACGGTCTTCCGAATCTTCGAGAGCCTGAACCTGGTCCACAATCACCGCCGCTACATTCACTTCTTCGTCAACGGCAACCAGCGGAGCACCGCCTATGAACGCCCCGGGAATTTCATTTTCGAGGACTCGCAGCAGCCCAACGGCGACATGATCGGCCAATGGTTCGCGAACGATGCCGGCGGGCAGTTGTTCAAGGTCGAAGACTGGTTCGAGTTCCAGGATAACGGCTACGATGTCGCCGCCAACAACGACGCGGACCTGCAGCGGCGCACCATCCTGCTCGACGGCGAGCCGGCCTTCGTGCCGGCAACCTACCGCTTCATGTTCCGCAAACGCTCGGTGAACGTCGGCCTTTCCGCCAACGATTACTCGACGATTTACGCGCTCATCGATGCCGTAAGTCCCGCCGAGAACCCGACCAACGCCCTCATCGACCCGATTCTGCTCGGCGCCTCGGTGGACTGGGAGGCGTGGATGCGCCACTTCGCGGTCCAGCGCACGGTCGGCAACTGGGACAGTTTCGGATGGGAACGGGGCAAGAACGATTACCTCTACCAGACCGCCGCCGGCTTCGTTCACATGCCGTGGGACATCGATTACAGCCTGGGCCTGGGCAAGCCCGCCAACGAGCCGCTCTTTGCCTCGAACGACCCGCGCGTGGCCGCGATGTTCAACACGCCGGCCATCCAGCGGGCCTATTGGCGCGCGTTCAGCGAACTGGTCAATGGCCCGTTCAACAATGCCACACTCGATCCGTTCATCGACTCCCGAACCGCGGCGCTCACGGCGAACAACGTGAATTTTGACCCGGCCGCCGTTGCCGCAATCAAGACTTTCATCGCCGACCGGCGGGCGTACTTGCAAAGCCAGCTCGCGTTCGTGACCACGCCGTTCAACGTCCACGGCTCGCTCAGCTTCAGCACGAACAACAATCTCATCATCGTCGTCGGCACCGCCCCGGTCGAGGTGAAGGACATCACCATCAACGGCGCCGTCTATCCGATCACCTGGACCAACGTGACCAATTTCGTCATCCGCCTCGTGCTGAACCCAGGCGTCAACGACTACGTGATCCAGGGCGTTGATCTCCTCGGCAATCCGCTGGCCAGCGCGAGCAATCTCCTGAGCGTCACCTACACCGGACCCGTCGTCGATCCGGTGGGTTCGCTCATCATCAACGAAATCTCCTACGCGGTGTCCGTGCCCGGCACGCAGTTCATCGAAATCCTGAACCGCGCCCAGTTCAACTTCGATCTCTCCGGATGGCGGCTGGACGGGGCGAACCTCGTCTTCCCGCCCGGCGCCATCGTCACCAACGGCCAGACCCTCGTCCTGGCGCGAAACTACAATGCCTTTCGCCAGGCCTTTCCAGGTGTGAGGCAATTCGCGCAGTTCAACGCGAATCTGTCCTCTGGCCAGCGCCTCGTGCTGGTGCGGCCCGGCGACCCCGATACGATCATCGACGGCGTCCGCTACGAGGCCGCCGCCCCGTGGCCCGTGGCGACCAACGGTGTCTCGCTCCAACTCATCGATGCCTCTCAGGAGAATGCTCGCCCGAGCAACTGGGCGGCCGATCCCGCCGCGCCCTCCACGCCCGGCGCGCCGAACTCCGTCGCCGCCGCGATCACCCCCTACGACCCGCTTTGGCTGAACGAGCTTCAGTTCGAGAGCCTCGTCGGCCCGACCGACAACGCCGGCGAACCGTCGCCCTGGATTGAATTCTACAATTCCGGCGCCACTCCGGTGAGCCTCGCCGGCTACTATCTGTCGGATAACTACACGAACAACCTCACCCTCTGGCCGTTCCCGCCCGGCACGATGATCCAGCCCGGCGAACACAAAGTCTTCTGGGCCGATGGCGAGACCGGCCAGACCGCCGGCACGAATATTCACACGGGTTTCCCGATTGACTATCAGGGGCGCCTGGCGCTCGTGCGCGTCGTCAGCGGCCAGCCGGAAATCGTCGATTATCTTACCTGGCGGCTGCCCAGCCCGAACGTCGGCTACGGGAGTTACCCCGACGGCCAGCCGGTCTTCCGATACACCCAGCACAACCCGACGCCGCTGGCGGCCAACACCCGCCGACCGCTCGCGTTGATGATCAACGAATGGATGGCCAGCAACACTTCGGGGGCCATCCGGGACCCGGCGGACATGCAGACCGACGACTGGTTCGAGATTTACAATGGCGAATCGTTCACTGTCGACTTGAGCGGCTTCTACCTGACGTTCGACACGAACAACCCGACCTTCTATCGGATTCCGACCAATGGCCAATACCGCATCGCGCCTGGCGGCTTCCTGCTCGTTTGGGCCGATGAACAGCCCGGGCAGAACTCCGCGGCTCGCCCGCATTTGCACGCCAATTTCAAGCTCGATGCTTCCGGCGGGTCCATCGCCCTGTTCGCTCGCGATGGCCTGACGCTCATCGACAGCATCACCTACAGCCAGCAAACCAGCGACGTGAGCGAAGGCCGCTTCACCGACGGCGCCGCCGCGATCTACACCCTGGCGAAGGCCACGACCAACGGGGTGAATCAGATTCCCGGCTACAACACACGCCCGGTTTTCCCGACGCTGGCCAACCAGTTCGTGGTGCCCAACTCGACCAACACATTTAACATCCGGGCCATCGACCCGGACGTGCCGCAGCAAGTCCTGACCCACTCCATCGTCTCCGCCCCCGCCGTGTCGCTCCTGAACGGCGGTCTTTACCGCTGGATCGTTCCCTCCAACCAGCCCCCCGGCGATTACCTCGTCCAACTCCGCGTCGTCGACAACGGCACGCCGCCGCGCGGTGACAGCACCAGTTTCGTCATCACGGTTCGGCCGCCCTTCGTCCCGGTCACAGGCACGCCGCCGCCGATTATTCACTCCTTCGCCGGACCGGGCGGCCAGTTCACCTTTAGCTTCGACGCCATCCCCGGCCGCACCTATCGCGTGCTCTACAAGGACGACCTCTCGGCTCCGGCCTGGACCCAACTCGACCGCGACTTCGTCGCCGCCAATTCCATCGCGAGCATTACCGACACCTTGAGCAATCCGCAGCGTTTCTACACCGTATTGCAGGTCGACTGACCGGCGAAGCCCTCCTACTCCTACTCCTACTCTCACTCATCTGATTCGCGCCCAGCCGCGCAGCCGGGCGTGACGCTTCCTTGACTTGACGGAGTTCCCGTCAAAGCATCGCCGCGACATGCGTTCCAGTTTCCCGGCCAAAACTGCTTTCATCGTCTTTGGAGTAGTCACGGCGCTCTACTTTGTCGCATTCCATGGGATCGAGTATCTCCGCGCGCGCAAAGGCCCTTGGGAGGTAGCCTTCGGCGGGGACAAGGAAGGAAACGCTGCGCTCACCGTGTCGCAGCCGGCGCTGGGACTGTCCGGCGTGCGGATCGTGGCGCGTGGCGAGCGGGCGACCAACGCGCCGGGCACAGTGCGCTTCGATCAAGTGAAACGGCCGGTGCCCGACGGCCGAGTGATATACGAGGACCTCACGTTTCTGCCGGGGGTCGTGACGTTCGATTTCCACGGACACGAAGTCGAACTGCTCCCGCGGTCGTTGATCGTCAACAAGCGGCTTGTTCCCTGGCAGAGTGGCGCGACAGTGGATCTGTGGCCGACGAACAAGCCCGCCGAGCCGCCACAGCCGCCAAAGACGAGAAGACGTTAGCGATGAGCGCGTGGATTCCAGACGAACTCCGGCAAATCCTTCGCGAGACTCCTGCGCTCGCACGGGCTTTTCTCGTCGGCGGCTGTGTGCGTGACTGGCTGCTCGGCGCGGCGAACAAGGACTTCGACATCGAAGTGTTCGGCGTCACTTGCGAGCAACTGGCCGCGGCGCTGGCCCGCTGGGGCCGGACCGATCGGGTGGGGCGCTCCTTCGGCGTGGTGAAGCTGACGACCCACGGCGGGAGCACGTTCGACTTCAGCATCCCGCGGCGCGACTCGAAAGTAGCGCCGGGGCACAAGGGATTTGAAGTGACGTTCGATCCGGCCATCACGCCGCGCGACGCGGCGGCGCGGCGCGACTTCACCCTCAACGCGCTGATGTTCGACCCGCGGCGCGGCGAAGTAATGGACTTCTTCGGCGGACAGGAGGATCTGCGCAATCGCGTGCTGCGGCACACCAGCGCGGCGTTCGCCGAAGACCCGCTGCGAGTGCTCCGCGGGATGCAGTTCGCCGCCCGGTTTGGCTTGAGTGCCGCGCCCGAAACGATCGAGGAGTGCCGGCGGATTAAGGGCAGTTACGCGGAGCTGGCCGTCGAGCGCGTGCGCGAGGAGTGGTTCAAGTGGGCGGAGAAAAGCGCCAAACCGTCCGCCGGACTGAGATTCCTCGAAGCGACCGATTGGCTCGAACACTTTCCTGAAGTGAACGCGCTGCGTGGCGTGCCG
>CAZZAQ010000072.1:0-11266 GCA_964652165.1 uncultured Bifidobacterium sp. | reverse complement strand
GTTCGAAGTTGGATGTTCAACGTTGAACGTTGGAAGTTGCCCCTTCCCCCGGTGAGACACCAAAAACCGCCGCATCCAGTGCCAAGTACACCTGCTCCGTCCGCACCGAATAATGCTTGAAGCGCATGACCTCCCGGACTTGATCGAACAGCCGCGCCTTGGGATTAGGGATGAGTCCGTCCATTGCGGATGGTGACGCCTTCGGCAAGTTCATGATCAGATGACGTTCCCGTATAAATCCTTCTTGACAAGAAAGAAAGCAAAAACCATTCTCCGGCCATGATTCCCAATCGGACATCAGTCCTGAAGCTGACTAAACTGTTAGGCGGCATTCACTTATTCTCCATGCAACACTTCGGACTCATAATCATCGCGTCATTGTTTGCCACCGCCTGCACCACGGTTTTACATAGCACAAGCCAGGAAGACGCCGCTTCAAAGGCATTTACCACCAAGCCGGGAGTAGCTAATCTTTATATGTTTCGCGACAATCGAATCTGGGGAGCGGGAGTCGGATGGGACGTTACCTTAGATGGCCACCTGTTAGGGTTACTTCCGACACGCACCTACATGTTCCGCGAGGTTCAGCCCGGCAAGCACGAGCTTGTAAGAAACCAGGCCGTATTCTCCATCAGCGTGTCAGCAGGCAGCAATTACTTCGTTCGCGCTAGATCATATTCACTTGAGCAGGTCTCCGAGCAAGAGGGCCGGGCAGTAGTCTCCAAGCTCAAGCTACATCGTGTTGATGTCCCGTTTTGAGAGCAAGTCAACCATGAGGTCTAACAATGCGCTGCAGCGCCTATGAGAGTTGTCAAGAACGGGTGTGATGTCCGGCCGGTTTTCTTTTGGAGGTTTTAGGCGTAGGTCCGGCGTGGCGTAGCGACAGCGGAGCGGAGTCCGGCGCGAAGCGGTTTGGCACGAGCCATTGCTCGCACCGTTCCCTCGCCTTTGAGCGCAAGTCCGGGATTCCCTTCCTAACCCGCATTTCTCACCAACAATCGTAGCCGCCGACGTGAGGAGGCGGATGGACCGTGCGTCCAAGTTGTCCGCCTCCTCACGTCGGCGGCTACAGACCGTCGTGTCCTCAAGCTCATGGTGAGAAATGGCGGCTAAAAGCTTCTTTGTCTTTTATCCTTTCCCTCTTTTCTGGAGGCGTTCTTCCTCGAGTCCCTCGCGTGAGCCTGGCTGACCGGTGTCGCCGCTTTCTGTTGTACCGGACTCTGTCCTCCTCCGCCCGCGTCACGCCAGAATCTCGCGCACCACTCGCCCGTGCACGTCCGTCAGTCGGAAATCCCGTCCGCTGTAGCGGTAGGTCAGTCGCTCGTGGTCCAGGCCGAGCAGGTGCAGGATCGTCGCGTGGATGTCGTGGACGTGCACCGGATCCTCCGTTGCGTGCATGCCGAACTCGTCCGTGGCGCCGTAAGTCATCCCACCCTTGACGCCGCCACCGGCCAGCAGCATCGAGAAGCCGGTGTGATGATGGTCGCGCCCGACTTTGTCAGAGTCTTTGTCCTTGTCCCGAATCTCCGCGTAGGGAGTGCGGCCGAATTCGCCTCCAAAAATCACCAGCGTGTCGTCGAGCAGACCGCGCGCCTTGAGATCCGCGATGAGCGCCGCCGCGGCCACGTCGCCGTCGGCGCACAATTTGCGATGGCGCTCGTTGTGATTGGTGTGCGTGTCCCACGGCTGGTTGTCGTCCGCGACGTAGTAAACCGTCACGCAACGCACGCCATCCTCCACGAGCCGGCGCGCGAGCAGGCAGGAGCGGCCGAACGGGGTGTCACCGTAACCCCGCCTCACGGACTCCGGCTCGCGGCTGATGTCGAACGTCTGCATGGCGCGCGACTGCATGTGGAAGGCGGTCTCCATCGCCTTGATTTGGCCCTCCAGTTCCGTGTCGCCGCCGCGCTTGCGCAGGTGCAGTCCGTTCAGCCGGCCCAGCAGGTCCAATTGCTCGCGCTGCTGCGCCGCGGTTAGGCTCGGATTGCGGATGTTGGCCACGAGCTTGTCCACCTTCATGTCGGCGGTGATGACGCTGGCGGCCTGATACTCGGCCGGCAGGAAGCTGTTGCTCCAGAGCGCAGGGCCAACGACGATCTTGGAGGTGGGCCGAAGCACAACGTAGCCTGGCAGATTCTGGTTCTCCGTCCCGAGGCCGTAGAGCAGCCAGGAGCCCATCGACGGGCGGATCGGCTGGATGTTTCCGGTGTGCATTTGCAGCAGCGCCGGCTCGTGGTTCGGCGTGTCGGTCTTCATGGAGCGGATGACGCAGCAATCGTCGATGACACGCCCCAGGTTCGGCAGAGTGTCGCAAACTTCGATGCCGCTCTGGCCCCGCCGCGCGAACGTGAACGGCGAAGGCATGTATCCGCCGACCTTGTTCTTTCTGTAAAGATCCCCATCGGGTTTTTCGCCCGCGTATTTCTTCAAGGCCGGCTTCGGATCGAACGTGTCCACATGGGACGGCCCGCCGTTGAGAAAAAGGAAAATGACCCGTCTGGCCCGCGGGGCGAAGTGTGGGCCGCGCATTGCGCCTGAAGCGCCCGCGCCGGCGAGCGCCCGCGGGCCGAGCAACCCCGCCAGGCCCACCATGCCGAAGCCGGCGCACATGCGGCCCAGCATTTCCCGCCGGTTGAGCACCGGAGAAGCCGGCTGATTAGAGCTTATCGACATACAACATTTCGTTAGTCCGCGTTCGTCTGCAACGGATGTCGTCTCCCATACTCCTCCCCCCAATAACGCAGCATCTCAGCAAACGCATGCGCATCGCGATCTGATGCAGTCACTCTCGGACGGAACCCACGAAAAAACCACTCTACTTGCGCGTGAACACCTGAGCGCCCACCTTCGGGAATGATCAACACGACGTGAAATGGCGCAGAACCGCCATGCCGGCCGACAAACCACTCGACTCTCTCCTTGGGGTCTCCGCTACTTCGAAGGCCGCGACTCGGCTCTGGAGCAAAGCCGCGCTGTGCAAGCCATGCGCGCAATTCCGCAGATGCGGCGTCACAATACGGCTGATGGCCTTCTGGCGCACTCAGCGCAATTGACACGTAAGTCGCACCGCGCTGCGTCGTGAGTGCCTGAAACGCGACCCAACCGAGGTAAACCGCAATGATGACTGGAATGATGAAGCGACTCATAGCGGACTAACGACAAGCGGACTGATTAGAGCTAATCGACATATAACATTTCATTCGAAGCGAGCAGCACCTGGGCGAATTGCTCCCAGCGCGTCATCGGGCCTTCGTCGCGCTTGCGGAGGAACTCCAGCGCCGCGGCTCGCTCCGCGCGGTCCGGCGCGCGCCCGAACAGGAGTTGGAAGGCGCGATCGATCCGTGCCGTGTCACTGCCTGCCGCCTCCCGCTTCACCCGCGCCGACAGTGCTCTGGCCCTCGCGATCATGAACGGGCTGTTCAACACAAAGAGCTTTTGCATCGGCGTCGTCGTGGCCGAGCGTTTTTCGGCATGCACGTTGGCGTCCGGGTAATCCCATTGCATCAGCAGGTCGTTGAGCTTCAGCCGGCTGACGCGCCCGTAAACGGTGCGCCGAAAGTTCTCCGGGTCGTCCAGTTCGAGGGACTTGCCGTTCTCGGGACTGAGCTCGCCGGACACGAACAGTATGGCATCGCGCCATTGCTCGATGGTGAGGCGGCGCCGGTTCATGCGCCAGAACAATTCGTTGGCCGGGTCAGCCGTGCTGGCGGCGGCTTTTTGGTTAAATCGTTGAATCGTTGAATCGTTGAACCGGGAACGCCCATCATCGGACTTGGCCGCCGATTTAACGGTTGAACGATTCAACGATTCACCCCCCGACACTTGCCGATACGTGGACGACAACACGAACTCGCGCACCAGCGCCTTCACCGACCAGCTTTGTTCGGTGAATCGCACGGCCAGGTCATCCAGCAACTCCGGGTGCGTCGGCCGGTCGCCCGAATGGCCGAAGTTGCTCGGCGTGGACACGAGCGGCCGGCCGAAGAACCAACCCCAAAGCCGGTTGACCATGACGCGCGCCGTGAGTGGATTGTGCGTATCGGCGAGGGCCGCGGCCAGTTCCCGGCGGCCGCTGCCTTGTTTGAAGGCTTCCGGATCGCCTTCTGACAACACGCGCAGGAAGCGCCGTTCCGCCACAGGCCCTTTGCGGTCCACGCTGCCGCGCAGAAAAACATTCAAGTCCTTCGGCTCGCCCTCCTCCACGACGTGCAGCGTGCCGACATTCAGATTGGTGGCCGAAGCCTTCGCATCCTCGGCTTTGCCGTCGGGCAGGCGGTTGACCATCCGCGTCGAAGCGAACACGCCGGCCAGCGCGTAATAGTCGCTCATCGTGACCGGGTCGAACTTGTGGTCGTGACACCGCGCGCAGGCCACCGTCAACCCGAGGAACGTGCGCCCCACCGTGTCCACGCGATCCTCCCACTCGTCTGACATCACGTCCAGGCGGTCGCGATTGTAGTATTTGGGGCCGAGGCCCAGGAAACCGAGCGCCGCGAGGTTCGGCGAGTTCGTGGATTCGAGCACGTCGGCGGCGAGTTGAAGCTGGACGAACTGATTGTACGGCAGGTCGCGGTTATACGCGTCGATGACCCATTGGCGATACTTGTAGGCGTTCGGGTAGAAAAACTTCGTGTCCTTGCCGACCTGATGCGCCTGGTCCTCCGCGTAACGGGCCAGAGGCAGCCACAGGCTGGCCATCCGCTCCCCAAAGCGCGGAGAAGCCAGCAACCGGTCCACGAGCCGTTCGAACGCCTCCGGCCGCCGGTCCGCGAGAAAAGCCGCGACCTCCTCCGGCGTGGCTGGCAAACCGGTCAGGTCAAAAGTCGCGCGGCGAATCAGCGTCCGCCGATCCGCTTCGGCCGAGGGGGCAAGCCCGCGCTGCTCCAGTCGCGCGAGGATGAAGTAGTCGATCCGCTGCCTGGGCCAGCGAACCGCGCGCACCGCCGGACGCGCCTGCGCCACGGGCGGGCGAAACGACCAGAACTCTCTCGCCCGCGCCCAGTCAATCGAGTCGTCCGCACCGGCGGAGTAGAGGGAGAGGAACAAACACACCGCGTTCGCCACGCCGGGTGACCGGCGGCGCAACCGCACACGAATTCGTTCGTACGCATTTAGGGTAGCTGCGACCGTGAGGTCGCGGGACGAAGTCGCAGATGCTTGGGCAGCGGCGTCGTTTTCGATGCTCTTTGAGAATTCTGCCTGCGACCTCACGGTCGCAGCTACGCTAAACGGATACATTCGTTCAGAAGCCATTCTGCAAGCAACTTGGGTGAAGGATTGGACCGTGCCGACGACGCCGTATTCACGACGAATCTTGCGGAACTGTGCTTGCCCGAATTTCTTCGGGATGCCATCGTCAGCCTAGAAACGACCCGATTGCGCTATGCTCAAAGTCACCGGCAACGGTTCCATTACCACCTGCGACGGCCTCACGCGCCGCGACTTCCTCCAAGTCGGCGCGCTGGGCGCGCTCGGCTTCTCGATGGCCAACTTCGCCGCGCTCCAGGCGTTGGGCGCCACCGACCCGAAGCAGAGCGACAAAGCCTGCATCCTCATCTTCAACCTCGGCGCGCCCAGCCAGCTCGACACCTTCGACCCCAAGCCCGACGCCCCGCGCGAAATCCGCGGGCCGTTCAAGGCCATCCCGACGGCATCGCCGGACATTCAACTCACGGAAATCCTCCCGCGACACGCCAAGCTGGCGGATAAATTCAGTCTCGTCCGCTCCTGTTATCACACCGCCGCCGCCGTCCACGACACCGGCCATCAGATGATGCAGACCGGCCGGCTCTTCCAGGGCGGCATCAATACGCCCCACGCCGGCTGCGCGCTGGAGTATCTGCGTGGCCGCAAGACCGAGCTTCCAGCCCACGTCATCCTGCCCGAGCCGATGGGACCGACCGGTGGCAATCTTCCGCACGGTCAGGACGCCGGGTTCCTGGGCAAGAGCTACGATCCGTTCGTCCTCGGTGTTGACCCCTCGAAGAAGGATTTCAAAGTCCCCGACCTGCTGCCGCCACAGGAAATCGGCGAAGCGCGCCTCGCCCGCCGGCGCGAACTGCGCGCGGTCGTCGATGATACGGTGAAGAATTTCGAGGCCAGCGAAAACGCGAAACTGATGGACGCGAACTTCGCCAACGCCTACCGCCTGATGACGAGCGTCAAGGCCCGCGACGCGTTCGATCTCGCGAAGGAGCCGGAAACGGTCCGCGAGCGTTACGGCATGACGCGCTTCGGCCAATGCTGCCTGCTGGCCCGCCGGCTCGTCGAAGCATCACCGTTTTTGACGAGATCACCTGGGACATTCACGGCTCGAAACCCTTCACGAGCATCGGCGGCATGAAGGACATCGTCGCCCCGATGTACGATCAAGGCTACAGCGCGCTGCTCGAAGACCTCGTCCAACGCGGCCTGCTCGACCAGACACTCGTCGCCTGCCTCGCGGAGTTCGGCCGCACGCCGCGCATCAATCCCGCGGGCGGCCGCGACCACTGGCCGCAATGCTGGACGGTCAACTTCGCCGGCGGCGGCGTCAAAGGCGGCCGTGTCGTCGGCAAGAGCGACGATATCGGCGGCTACCCCGCCGAACGCCCTGTGGCCCCGAAGGAAATCGTCGCCACCATCTTCCACTGCCTTGGTTTGGATCTGGACACGCACCTGCCGGGTCCGGCGGGACGCCCCTTCCCGCTGGTCGATTTCGGCACGCAACCGATTCGGGAGTTGCTGTGAGCGCGTCGGCCCGAATTCGTCGCCCCGGCCCGGAGGGCCGTGCTGCTCGCACCAACCTTCCCGTCCTCGTTGCCGGTCGCTCCGATACCGCCCGCGCCTTTCGCCCCGGCCCGGAGGGCCGCATGAAGGTAGCCGGTGGGAAGCCCGCGTCAGCGGGCGCACCCACCGGAAGGCAACCCACACAAACCCGCGCCCCGGCAGGGGCGCATGAACTCCATGCCCTCGACCCATACCAGTCTCCATTACCACCTCGTCTGGTCCACCAAGGATCGCCGCAACCTCATCGAAACCGCCTGGCGGCCGCGTCTCCACCAATGGCTCGGCGGCTGCATCAAGGCGCTGGAAGGCGCGCCTCTGGCCGTCGCAGGCGTGGCGGACCACGTTCATTGCCTCGTGGGTTTGAAGGCCACGCACTGCCTCGCGGACTTCATGCGCGTGCTCAAGAGCGAGTCCTCCGAGTGGGTGCACACGGAGCTTCGGCTGAGAACCTTTCAGTGGCAGGAGGGTTACGGCGCGTTCACCGTCAGCCCTGGCATGCGCAAAAAGGTGGAGAGTTATATCCGCAATCAGGAACGACATCACGCGAAGAAATCATTTCAACAAGAGTACGTCGAATTGTTGGAGCAAGCGGGCATTGAGTATGAGGAGAAGTATTTGTGGTGAGCATCATGCGCCCCTCCGGGGCGCGGGGAATCCCCGGGCAGCGGTCCGGTGGGTGCGCCCGCTGGCGCGGGCTTCCCACCGGCTACTTTCATTTGTCCCTTCGGGACAGGACGCGGCGGCGCGGGCGAGTCCGTGGCCGGTGGTCATCATCGGCCTTCTAGTGGGCATCATCTCCGCGACCGCGACGGAACCAACGACAAGCAAATCCTCCACGTGGTCCTTCCGCAACGACGTGCAGCCGGTGCTGGCCAAAGCGGGTTGTTCGTCCGGCGCGTGTCACGGCGCGGCGGCGGGACAGGGCGGCTTCAAACTCTCGCTGCGCGGCTATGATGACGAGGGGGATTGGCGCACGATTACGCGCGGCGCATTCGGCCGGCGGCTCGTGCCGTCGGACCCCGGTCGCAGCCTGCTCCTGACCAAGCCCACCGCCGCGGTGCCGCACAAGGGCGGACAGCGCTTCGAGGTCGATTCGCCGGATTACAAGATTCTCTCCGAATGGATTGCCGCCGGCACCCCGCCGCCGCGTAAGGAGGATCCGCGCATCCAGCGGCTCGAAATCCAGCCTGCGCACGCCACGCTCCAGCCCGGCGCCAGCCAGCAACTCGTCGTGCGCGCCCATTTCTCCGACGGCTCGGCGCGCGACGTGACGCGTTGGGTGAAGTTCACCGATGCCAACGCCAGCGTCACGCAGGTCGATGACACGGGCGGCGTGAAGGTCATGGGCTTCGGCGAGGGCGCGATCACGGCGTGGTATCTGAGCAAGATCGCCATTGCCAGCGTCACCGTGCCTTACACGAACGCCATCGCCGCCGAAGTCTTCGCCAAGGCGCCGAGGCGGAACTTCATCGACGAGCTCGTCCTGGAGAAGCTGCGCGAGTTGAACCTCCCGCCCAGCCCGCGCTGCACGGACAGCGAATTCATCCGCCGCGCCTTCCTCGACACCATTGGCACGCTGCCGACGGTGAAGGAAGTGCGGAATTTCCTCGCGGAATGTCAGAAAGAGCGGAGTGATGGAGTCATGGAGTCATGGAGTGATGGGAAAAAACGCGACAGCGCCCCTCCACTCCAACACTCCAATACTCCATCACTCCATCCCCCCAAGTCCCCCAGCCAGGCGCGCGACCGGCTCATCGACTCCCTCCTCGCCCGCCCCGAGTTCGTGGACTACTGGAGCTACAAGTGGAGCGACCTGTTGCTCGTCAGCAGCGACCGGCTCAAGCCGGCCGCGATGTGGAGTTACTACCACTGGATTCGCAACAACGTCGCCGCCAACACGCCTTGGGACCAGTTCGCCCGCGCCATCGTCATCGCGCGCGGCAGCACGCTGGAGAACGGCGCGGCCAACTTTTACGCCCTGCACGAAGACCCGCCGAACCTCGCCGAGACCACCACGCAAGCCTTCCTCGGCATGTCCATCAACTGCGCCAAGTGCCACAATCACCCGATGGAGAAATGGACCAACGACGAATACTTCGGTTTCGCGAACCTGTTCGCCCGCGTCCGCACCAAGGCCGGTCCCGGCGACGGCGAGAAAATCGTCTTCACCGCGAGCGAAGGGAACATCAACCAGCCTCTGCGCGGCCGGCCCCAGGCCCCGCGCCCGCTCGACAGCCCGCCGTTGTCCATCGACGATCCCGCCGACCGCCGGGAGGCGCTGGCGGCGTGGCTCACCTCGCGGGACAATCCTTATTTCACGCGCGCCATCGTCAATCGAGTCTGGGCGAACTTCTTCGGTGTGGGCCTCGTCGAGAAGGTCGACGACCTGCGCATCACCAATCCGGCCAGCAATGAGAAGCTCCTTAGCGCCACAGCGAAGTTCCTGGCCGACCAAAAGTTCGATCTCAAGGCGCTGATGCGCGTCATCCTCCAGAGCGAAACTTACCAGCGTTCCAGCGAGAGCCTGCCCGAGAACGCCGCCGACACGCGGTTCTACTCGCGCTACTACCCCAGGCGTCTGATGGCCGAGGTGCTGCTCGACGCCTATTCACAAGTGACCGGCGTTCCGACCGAGTTTCGCACCGACCTTCGCAACCAGAACCGCGGGTTGGGCGACAAATATCCCGCCGGCCTCCGCGCCCTCCAGCTTCCGGACACGCAGGTCTTCTCGTATTTTCTTACGACGTTCGGGCGGCCCGACCGCGAGAAGACTTGCGAGTGCGAAAGGGCCTCCGAGCCGAGCATGGCCCAGGCGCTCCACATCGCCAACGGCGACACGCTGAACCAAAAACTGGCCGCCAAGGACAATGTTATCGACAAGCTCCTGGCCGCCAAACTCCCGCCCGAGCAGGTTATCAACGACGCCTGCCTCGCCACGCTGTCGCGCCCGCCGGCGGCCGGGGAGAAAGCAAAATTTCTCGAAGCGTTGAGGAACGCTCCGGAGGCCGATCACCGGCTTTTGGTCGAAGACGTTTACTGGGCCCTGCTCAGCAGCCGGGAGTTTCTTTTCAACCACTAATGCCTCTCGGAAGTTCGCGGAAAGTCGGAAGCAAACCAGAGTGATTCTCCCGGAGGGAGATTTGAAAATAGCCCACCCTCCCCATGAACCGCGGCTATAGGCAGAAAGATGGGGGCAGAAAAATGAGTTTATCTTTCTGCCCCCATCTTTCTGCCTGCCGTTGAACAGGACATCCCGTCGGATCAGAATTCTGCCTGCATTTCGGAACGGGAATTTCCAAACGGCATCAGACCTGGAGGAGTGGCGGGCGCGTTTCAACGAAAGCCGCTCGATTTGCCTCGGCGCGCGGCGGCGAGTTGCTTGAATCCGATTTCCCGGTTCAATCCACTTTCGCTCCGTGCTTCTTCATCACGTCGCGAATTTTCACGACCTGCCCGTTCAGGCGTTTGCTTTCGTCGGCGGCTTCCATGAAGGCGAAGATTTCCAGAGTTTCTTCGGCTGATACTGGGGCGACACCGGTCTGGAAGAACTTCATGATCTCGCGGACCAGCGGGGCGTAGTCGCCGCTGCCCTTCTGTTCGGCCACGGCCTTTGTGCCGAAGACCATCACTTTGTGCGGTGCCGGGCCTTTCTTGACGGCGTGCAGCGTGCCGACCCGCCCGCCCGACCAGACGCCGGTGACGACGTCGCTTTCCTCGGTCGTCGTGCGCACCACCGATTCGCATCCGGTCCCAAGCACCGTGAAGAGGGCCTCCGTCGGATGGATGCCGTACCAGAACAGGTCGGGGTGATGCGGTTCGGTCGGGCCGGGGCCGTACGAAATCGCCGCGCGCACCGAACCCACGTCCGTCTTCTTCAACTCCGCCATGCTGTGATAGAAACGATAGGAGGACGAGCTGAACACCGGCACGTTGTGCTCTCGGGCCAGCCGAAAGATCTCGATGGCGTCGCTCAACGAGCCGGCCAGCGGCTTGTCGATGAACAAGGGCTTGCGGGCCTTGAACACGGGCCGGGCCTGTTCGAGATGGGGACGGCCATCGACGCTTTCGAGCAACACCGCGTCCACCTGGGCGCAGAGTTCGTCGATGGACCCGACGATTTTCACGCCAAATTTTTCCTGAAGCTGTTTGGTATAGCCTTCGAGGCGGCTGGCGCTCGATTCGAGGTCGGGGCTTCCGCCTTTGAACGCCGCGACGACCTTGCCCCCCGGAACGTGATTCGGGTCAGTCGGGTCGTTGAACAACTTGGCGAAAGCGGTGACGTGCGAGGTGTCGAGGCCGATCATCCCGAGGCGCAAGTCGGCGGCGGCGAGGTATGCGGGGAGGCTCATGGCAAACAAGGACAGGATGGCGGTGAAGGGCTTCATACGAAGGGCGATTTCGGGCTTTCCTCGCCGGCGACGCAAGCGGATTCGCGCCGGGAGCGTAATCCCTCAGTCAGGTGGGGCGAGCGTCCTCGCGAGCCGCTTGATTGCTCAGC
>CAZZAQ010000071.1:0-11399 GCA_964652165.1 uncultured Bifidobacterium sp. | reverse complement strand
CAAGGATGATGAGGCCGCCGGGTTTCACGATGCGCGCAGCGGCGCTCATGCCCTTGACGCCCTGGTACAGATTCAGGTCGAGCGGATAACCGCTGTTGGTGGTGACGACGATGTCGAAAGGCGCGCTGACCCGTTGCATGGCGGACTGATGGACGAATTCGCATCCGGCCTTGTGCGCCGCCAGAATGTCGCCCGCGAACACGTTCGTGATTTGGCGCCGCTCGTTGAGGGTGACATTGAGGATGAAGCTCGGTCCCACGCGCAAGGCGACGTCGCGAAGCTCCTCCCAGAGCGGGTTTCCTTCCGTGACGCCGAACGTGGCGTTCGGGTCGCCGATGTTTTTCGCGCCGTGATTGCACAGGACACTTTCTAGCGCGCCCGTGCCGGGAATGATGCCCTTGATGCCGCCGCTGAATCCGGCGAAGAAGTGCGGTTCGATGAACCCGGTGACAATGCGGACGTTCGCCTCGACGACGTGACGGTTGACGAGCGCGGGGGTGACGCCGTCGCGCATCGTGCCGAGCTGGACGTGCGCGGAGCGTTCCTCGGGTTCGTGATTGAGCACGCGATAATCGCGGAGGACTTCCGGAGTGAGCATCTTTTCCAGCTCGTCTCGTGTATTGGGCCGGTGGGTGCCGAGCTGGTTCAGGAGCAAAATGTTCTCGCGCGGGACGTGGGCCAGATGCTGGAGCAGCCACGGGATGATGCGATCATTGGGCGTGGCGCGGGTGATGTCGGTGAAGCTGATGCAGACTTTGTGACTGGGCAGGACGAGTTGGCGAAGCGGCTGTGCGCCGATGGGTTGTTCGAGCGCGCGAAGGACGGCGGCCCGTTCGTCCGCCAGGCCGGGCCGGTGCGACGGTTCGATGACGGTCGTGCGATCCTTGGGCAATTCGACCGGCAGATGCCCCTGCCCGTAGGCCAGATTCACTTTCATTCAGAGACCAAAAAGTAGCCCGGCGTGCTGACAGCGCCAATGCCGAACTTGGGCGTGAACGGCTTGCGCCCGCCGGCGATTGACATGGGCGGGCGGTGCGGCCCGTGGCACCGGTCGGTCGAAGTCGCGGTAGGCTTCGGCGGCTCGCGAGGACGCTCGCCCCACCGACTCTGGCGCCGGTCAGCCGAATCCGCGGCGGGCTTCGGTGTTGATGGCCACTCCGGGTGTCCCAATGTTGGCGATCTGCCAGCCGTGCTGCCTGATGCGTTAAATGCCGGAGCTTTGCTGTTGGTTCGCCGAGACAAGCTCAGGCCAGCGGCTGGGTGGCCGGCTCGAACGGAATACAGGATCCTGGGTCGCCGCGGCGCGGCTCGGTGTTGATGGCGACGCCGAGGCTGCCGAGGCTGCCGAGGTTGCCCAGGTCCCACCCCTGCTGGCGGATGGCTTCGCCCAGGAGCACATCATCGCCCAATTTGACCAGGCGGCGATCCGGCCAGTCGAGGGCGCGGATGGCCGAGGTGCGAATGAGCCAGCAGCCGCCGACGATGAAATCCCATCGGCCGTCACCGCAGTTGCCATTCTCGAAGTTGAATTCACCTTTGCCGCCGGGACGCCAGGAAGGCGGCGGCAGGCCCCGGTACCAGGAGGCGCCTCGAACGAAAGCGACCGCGTCCTCCAGGTCGGTAAAGCTCGCAGGCGCGTTGCAGCGGCAAAGCTGGCCCCACATTACAGTCGACTCCGGCGCGGCGCCGGCGGCCTCCAACCATTGAGAGAGTGCATCGGGCGCCGTCACGCGCGAATCGTCGTCGAACCACCAGATGAACTCTGTGTCCACGACCTCGAACATGCGCCGCATCATGGGGCACTTGTTGAGGTTCGATTCGCTTACAATGAGATGGTCGGTTTCCCCGCGGCTTCGGCGAGCTTCAAGGTCGACGCGGGTCTGCTCGCACACGGCATTGGCGCCAACCACCAGACGGTATTCGGAGCGCGGGCAGTGAAGGCGAATCGAATCGAGCACCCGGGCTGCGAGGCGCGGGTGGTCGCCGTAGGTGAGCACACAGATTGTAACTTTGGCCATGGCAATATCGACGCTCCGACACAACTGCATCGGAATCAACGAGAGCCTTCACTTGGCGCCGGCCGGGAGGCTCACGGTGGACCTCAGGCGACGGCGTGGACGAGCCGCTATCCTGGATATTTCATACTTGTCGTAGCCGCCGACGTGAGGAGGCGGATGAGCCAAGCGCGGGAACGAGTCCGCCTCCTCACGTCGGCGGCTACGGGCTGTGGGCGTTTCATGCGAGGTATGAAATATCCGGGCTATCAGTCTTCCAGTGTGATTGCGATCAGGAACGGGTGTGCGCTTGTGAGCGCGGAGACGAAGTTAATGGAAACGATCTCCTCGCTTTCTCGAAGGTTTTTCCATTGCTGGTGGCAGAGCCGAATGGCCTTCCCCCGGGCTTTGCTAGCCTCATTGGAGCCCACCCACGCCACCGGCGCGTTCGTGGTCAGCGGCGCGTTTGGATCAGTCCACCAGTTCATAACATCGCTGCCGTAGAAGATCGGAATCCGCAGGCTCAGGCCGCTGGAATAATTCACCTCGTAGCGTCCGATCTCAGTGCCATCGCGCGCCGAGGACGCGCAACCATGGAGAAAGTGAATTTGCCGGCATTTCTGGCGTACAGGAATGCCGTCCACCCTCTCCGGAAAGGGCGCGTTCTCGTAGCCGCCCCCTGTCCCCCGCAACTGAACAATCCCGCGAAGGTCGAAGGCAAGCCCGACCAAGGGAAGTGTGTGGACGCCCCGGGGAAGGCTGGCCAAACTGTTGCCTCGCGGGTTCTTCCAGAGCCACGGAATGTCGAGCGGCGCCATGTATTGACCGTTGAGGTCGAGCAAGCGTGAGGGCGCCTTGGAATCGCGGTCGGGTATCGGCTTGAACGGCGCGCCGGCTCGAGGCGATTCTTCCCGGAAGAGGCTGCGCGGCAGTAAATGTGCTATAGGGAGGACGCAGTTCGTGAAATTATTCTCCCAGTAGGTTCCGCTTTCATAGAACTGGCCGCCGAAGGACAGGTTAATAGTCGGTGGGTGGGCGACGCACCGTAGCATAGGGACGTTGTTCCCAAGCAATTCCATTGCGCGAAGCTTGTACTCGCGAACGGTGGAGGCATGGCCCGCCCACAATGGATACGGCGCGACGCAAAACTCGTAGCTGTAGGAGATGGGAAGGACGGAAGGATCCCACCACACTTCGTTCATCAGCCCGTCCCGCCATGACTGGAAGTCTCGTTTTCGCCGGACAGCGGGACAGACGAAGGTCTTGGAATCTTTGAGGAATTCCGGGTGCAGGTCGGAGAGCCAGTTCGGCAGTCGATTGTTTTTCTGGCGAAATGCCTGGATGGCTTCGAAGAGCTTGTTGAGGTTCTTCTTGCAAGCGCACCCATCTGCCGCATCCACTTCGGACGCGGAGGCCGCCTCCTCGACATTGGCGCCGGCTTGGGCCGCGCCCATAGCGAGGAGGACGGCCAGCGCGCAGCCAGGGATTCGGCTCCACATACGAACTCCGCCGCCCCGTGAGGAAGCTGGCTGCGCTGGTGAGGGGAACTCCTGCATCACGGCACTTTGACGGTGGACGAACTGTGAGACGGATTCTTCCAGTCGAGTTCGACGCGCGCACTGACAATGAAGCCTTCGTTCGTCACCACCGGGGCGATGTTCACGAAGTTGAACGCATTGGCGTAAGGGGAATTGCCTTTTGGCCTCAGGTCGGCCACAAACTTATTCCAGTCCCCGACCGCCGCCGTGTAGGCATCAGCGGTGTTAGGCGATGTCGCGCTGAGGTGGCGTTCCAGGGCCGTATTGATCGCTTCGAGTTTGTCGCGCGCATCGTACATAATGTCATCGAAAATGGCGTGCATGTATTCGTGCGCGTGCTCGTTTTGATTGCCCTTCGAATCCGTGTGGACGATGGTCCCGTCGGTTCTGACCTCGATCTTCGTGGGATTCTGTTTTAGCGGAGCGTAGATAACCTCGGGGGATTTGGGCCCAGGCGGCGGCTTCGGCTTCGATGCCGGCAGCTGCCCGCCCAGGCGATTGGGCTCCGGCAGCGGCTTCGGATCTGTCGGATCTTTCCCATAGGCGTAATCCTTGTACGCATCGTAGCCCTTCGCCAAATTGTCGGAAGGATTGCCCCACTTGACCGGATTATGCTTTTTGAGTTGATCGCGAATTTCCTTTTTGGCGAGTGGATTGGTGTCATAGATGTTCCGATAAACTTTGAAGTCCCCGGTGATTTTGGCGCTGGCTGGATTAGTATGGATTTGCATGCTGTTTTTTCCTTTGTGGTTGGTTGTTTACTTTGCGTTGGTTCGGGTGTGCTTCCAAAGCGGGTCCATTGCTCCGTCCACGAATGTAGTCTGCGGCCACATGGCCCGCGGAAACGCGTTCATCGCTCCGAAGGATTTGAGAGAGCTGATCCCAAGTCCCCTTCCCGAGGCAATGCGCCTGTCCGCCGGCCAGGTAGTATTCGATGCGCTGGACGACATGCTCCGGCGTGATGAGATCCATGCAACGGGGAAGGCCGTGGACGACATCGACGCAGAGGTGCTGCGGCGCGTCTTTTTCGTCGCCGTCGCCCAAAGGCACGATTCGTGAACGCCAGCAGCCGGACGCCGCGCAGCACGGCAATGCACCGACGGTGTGCAGGAATTGGTGCGTCGGATAGGCTTCCCAGTGGGGCGGTTCCCGGCCGCCCGCCACGACGACGCACGGCCGCCCGGCGGCTCGGTCCGGAGGACGTTCCACCGCCGCAGCCAGGTGCATGTGGAACGTCACCGGGCACAAAACTCCCTGGGCGCGATAGACCAGGCGGACCATGTCGCGCAGGCTCGTCCGGCCTCGGAGATCCAGAACATTGAACAGCCGGGGGTGGTAATCGTCCGCCTTGCCCACCTGGACGAAGAGAATCCTTCCTCGGAAATGATCCACGACCGCCTGCCATCGGCGGAAGTGCCACCATTTGATGGTGAAATCGTATTTCCCGCCAGCCACGATAATCCAGTACGGCAAATCCCATCCCGTCAATTGCTCGACGATGGACGGGAGCCTCTTTTCCTCCTCCGAGAGATGGAGGTCGCCTTTGAACTGGGACAATTTGATTCGCAGTTTCAACTGTTCGTTGAGGCATTCAATGAACCCGTGGATGAAATGCCGCCCGCTGTGGTCGGACGACTGGATCAGCGGATATTCACAGGGCAGCGACTCGACCTCGGGCTCCGTCGTCCGCAGCGGTGTGAGATGGGGATTGTTCTCCCAGAGTTCCGGGCAGGACGTGCGGACATCGGTCAGAAACTCATTCGGATGGCTTCGGTGCAGATCCCGAACGGCCGCCGTGAGCATCAGAATGTCGCCGGGCGCCTGGTAGTTGGTGAGGATGAGCTTTCGCACAGGCAATCAACGGGAATGGCTGCCAGGCCGCCGCGGGTCAGGAAGGTTGAGGCTTTCCAACCGCACTCCGGCCGGCAAAGGAATCGAAATGAAGGCCGACGAAACAATCTTGTGTGAGCGGGGCTTTCCAGCCGCGTTGATGTGGCCAAACGTGAACTGAACATCCACCGTGAACCCGTTCCGCAGGACAGGCTCGGCCACCACGCCGCGAGGCGCATGACGGTCCTCCAACTCGTCCCGCCGTCGAAGCGCAGCATCCAACGCTGCAAGCGCGGCTCTCTCCGACGTGTCGCCGGCGCGAATGCCCCGCGCCTCCCGGACGCGCTGGAGTTCGGCGGCCCGCACGTTGATGTCGTAGTAGGCGGCGAGGAACTCCCGCACCACGCTCTCGTTTGCCATGGCTTCGGGAATGCGCCCCCCGTTGGCGCTGGGATAGAACTCGGGTACGAAGCCGGGGGCCATCGCAGGATCCCGCAGAGGGTCGGCTTCAGGTGTTTGTGGAGCGTTCATACGTCTTTGCTCGGGTCAGTCGGCTCATGGATTCAGCATCGCTTCGGCCTTGCGGATCAGTTGTGGCCTGGTGGTGTCGCGTGCCCCCGATTCGAACTCCACAGTGCAGGAGCGCTCCGGCGCGCGCTCGAAATGCGGGAGCGCCCCCGCTAGATCGATCGCAGCCAGTTTCTCCCGAATGCGGGCCAGATCCCACACTTGGACTGTCTGGTCCGCCGTGGCGGCAGCAAGGCGGCTCCCGTTCTTGTTAAATGCCAGCCCCTGCACGGGCTTTCGGTCAGGGCTCTCCAATCGGGCCAGCACGCGAGTGGCGCCATCCACCGCCTCGTCCAGTTCGAACAGGTGGACGACGGCCCCGTTCCCTGCAAGGGCCAGCAGTGTTCTGCCTGCAGGCTCGACCCGAATCAGGGCGAGGGCGCCTCGCAGGTCCCCTGAGAAATTCTCCAAGCGTATCTTCCGTTCCTCCCAGGTCCCGGTGCGCCACAGATGGCACGCCTTCTCCCAGTAGCTTGCCAGGTACGCTCCGTCCGGGCTGAAAGCGAAGTCGCGGCTTCCGGGGATGGTTTTCACCGGGATCGGACTCATGGGCGCCGGATCCAGTTGCCACAACTGAATCTGGTTCTGGTTCTCGCTCCATGTGGCGATCCACTTCCCGTCCGGGCTGAGCTCCAAGGCATGAATGGTTCCTCTCATCGCGCCGATAGGCGTTGCACTCGGGTCACCCGGATCGAAAAAATGAATGTGATTTTCATGAACGACCACTCCCCGCTTTCCATTATTGGAGAGCCTGCTGCAGCCCAGCGCGCCTGGCAAGTCAAAACATTCCGGAGGGCCGAACCGGAGAGTCTGGGCCTCGGCCCCGACGGGTTCCTTCCGTGACCACCGGTGGAACCCTTCCGGCGTGCTCACGAAGACATCGCCCCGGGCAGGATGGACGAACACCGATTGGATCGAGTGGACCTTGAGCCTGGCCAGCGACTTCCCCGAGGCGGTATCCCAGAAATAGGCTCCTCCGTCGTTGGCGGCAATCAGCATCCGGCCTTCCGGGCTGAAGCAGAGGCCCGTGAACGGCGCTTTAACTTCGGTCGGCGCCTGAAATACGTGATACTCTTCGGCGTCCTGGATTCGCCAGAGCCGAACTCCCGACTCGACCGAAGCGTAACCGACCCGCCGCCCGTCCTCGCTAAAGCCCAAGCGGCCCAACGGCGCGGCGATAAGCGGTTGATTCATCTGCCGGCCTGTGGCCGGTATCCAAAGCTTCAGAGTCAGGTCCTTACCCAGCGAGGCCAGCAGCGTCCCCTGAGGATTGAAGGCCAGTTCGCTGATGCTTCCGGAGATGGACTTCGCCAGTTCGCGAGACCGGGAGATCTGCAGGTCCCAAAGGAGCAGTTCGTCAGCCTCCGAGGCGGTTGCCAGGTAGTTGTCATCGGGAGACCAGGCGAGCGCGCTGACCGATGCCCTGTGGGGCAGGCTTGTGGAAGTCCGAGAGGAAAGCGTCCAAATGTTGACAAAGATGCTGCTGTCGCTGGACTCCGCCAGACGTTCTCCGGATGGGGCAAGCCGAACATACGTCGGTGCGCGACTCAATCCGGTTACCTCCCGAAGTTCCAACGAAACCGGAGGTTTTGGTTCGCTAAGCGAGAAGACCTCGATCTGACCGTGAGAGAATCCCACAGCGGCTTTGGAACTGTCCTTACTGAAATCCAGAGCGTTGGGCTGAAGCTGATTCGTTCGGCTCAATAGCTTCTTCTCGGCCCGACCGTCCCAAAGAACAAACCGATGTTCGTTTGTACCATCGTATTGCGCCGCGGCGTACTGGCCGTCCGGACTGAGCGCGATCCACGAGACTGGAAGTCCAACCGGCGGCAGTAGCGCCGTGGGCCGTTCGTCACCCATCCTGGCCAGACGGATGGCGCCGTCTCCATCGGCCCAGGCATAGTGGGTCAAGGACGGGCTGAGTGCGACGGCAGTCGTGCCAGGGCGAAAGCGCGTGCGGCTGTCCTCTTCTTCAAGATCCACCAACGCCAGGCACGCGATGGCTTCATCGCGCACCGCGGCGGCGTTCGTGTGGTGGTGGCGCGCCTTGTCCAGCGCCAGGAGGCTCTCATGGCGTTGGCCGGCCAAGCCGCTCTTCCGGATAAATTGCGCCTGCGACGAGTAGCTTTTCGCCAGGGCCCGTTTCGCATTCGTCGCCTGCTGCACCGCAACGACCACCGCGAGCGACAGCGCCGCGACCACGACCGCGGCGACGGCGGTGGTCCGAATGACACCGCGGTAAAACGCCGCCCGTTGCCGGGCCAATTCGGCGTCCGGCATCTGGGCGCGCACCCAGGCGCGGTCGAACACCCGCTCGTAGATCCGGTTCCGCGACACCAGCCGTCCCGCCTCCAGCCGCACAATGCCCGCCAGCCGCAGCACGCTCACCAGGGGATCGCGTTCGTCGTCCCGCACCCACCGACCCCTCAAGACCTCCTCGTAAAGATGGAGCAGGCCCGCCCGTTCGACCTCGGCGCGAAGCAGCCGGCCGCGCACGAACAGCAGGTTGTCGTCCCGTTCCCGCGCCCGTTCGCCGAAGAACAGCTCTTCACAGAGCAAATCGACTTCGGCCGGATTCCGGAGCGCTTTGTCGGGCTGCTCGTTCCATTGCTCGGCCGCCAGGCACAGGCGCTGGGTCAGATACGGATGGCCGTGCGTCCAGAAAAGCATGCGGGCCAGCACGTCCTGAGGGGGCAGCGCACCAGGCGCCGCGCTGACGAGTCCTTTGGTGAGCGCTTTGGCCTCGGCGGGCAGGAAGTCGCGCAACTCAATTCGCCGGCCGATGTTGAAGGGCGTAATGCGCGTGTCGCGCACCAGGTCGCTGGGCGTCGCCACGCCCAGCAGACAGAAGGTGAGCCGGCCCATTTCGGCGTCCTCGGTGCGCCGGTTGTAACACTCGCGGATGGCGGCGAAGAATTCATCGGTCGAGAAGGGAAGGCTGCGGACGATGTCGATTTCGTCGATGAACACGACGTGCCGACCGGGCCTGCGAACGAGCGCCACGTCGCGAATCGTCGCGAAGAGCCGCTGGACGGGACTGAGCCGGAGGCGCCCTTGCCAGTGCTCTTCCAGCTCCTCCTCCAGGTCCAATTGGCGGCCAATGCGCACCAGGAGCCCGTCGTACCATTGTTCGGGCGTGAGGTTCTGGCCGACGGCGGTCAGGTCCAGCACGACGATGTGAGTCCCTTCCTCTCTCAATCGCGCGGCCGCGCGGACCATGAGCGAGCTTTTCCCCATCTGGCGGGAAGTCAGCACGTAACAAAACTCGCTCCGCCGCAAGCCTTCGAGCAGATCGTGGTCGGCCTGCCGCTCGACGTAGCTGGGCGCGTCGTGGCGGAGGGTGCCGCCGGTGACGTAAAAGCTGGGGGTCGCGACGCTCACTTCAGGTGGGTTTTGAGGTAATTGCCGTAGATCTCGCACCGGATCTGGGCCTGGGCCGGGGAGTCCCCTTTCACCACGCCGGCGCTCCGGAGGCGATAGAAGCTGGTGGTGGAGGGACACGGCCGGCCCTGCAAGACGCCGCGCACCACTTCGGCCAGTTCGGCATCCTTGGCCAGCATCACCAGAATGCGCCGGAGGTGATCGCCAAAGATCCCCTCGTCGCGATCCGCGCCCGCCAGGAGCTGGGCGAAGGCGACGTTGCCCTCCGCCAGTTCGTTCAGGGCGCGGCGCACCAGATACGGCTGGCCCCCCAGCAACGTGTGCAGGCGTCGTACCTCGGCGGCATCGTTCAGCGGCGAGTCATGGCGCTGGTTCAGGTCGGCCACCTGGTCGAACGTGAAGTCCTCGAGCGTCAGCCGGGTGCCGACGTTGAAGGGCGACTGGTTCACGTCCGTGATGAACAGGTGCGCCTCGGTGGCGTAAGCGATGGCCAGCGTAAGCCGCGACCACGGGCCGGAAGGGTCCAGCGCCCGCTCGTTGTGCCAGGAGCGGAACAGTCCGAAAACCTCGCCGCCGAAGGGGCAGGAGAACAGGCGGTCAACTTCGTCGAGCCCCCAGACGAGGTGGCCGGAAACCTTGCCGAGCACCTCCCGGCGCAGGTAGTTCTCAAAGTTCGTGTTGGCTCCGCGGCGCTTGTCCCAAGCGTCGATTGGAAACACGTCCAGTTCAAGCTGGTCGGCCAGGAAATCGCCCAGGGCTTGCAGAAAGGGCTCGACGCTCTGCAGTTGGTCTGCGTTGAGCTTCTGTAAGTCCGTCATCACGACCCTGGCGTCCGAATCGCGGGCCTCCTGCAACCCGCGGGCCAGCAGCGAGGTCTTGCCCATCTGCCGGGCGCCCTTCACGAGCACGATGCTGTCGCGGCGCGCAATGGCGGCCTGAAACTCGTGATCGGTCGGCCGGACGACATAATACTCGGATTGCAGCGGGACGGCGCCGCCACCGGGTTCCAGCCGCGCACGAACCCTCGTTTCGGGCATTCTCTCTGAACTCACCAGCGCGTAAAACAGCGCTTCCACCATCCGCTCGTCGTCCTCGGGGCCGGCCCACTTAAAGCAGTGAATCCGATCGAGGATCGGGCCCAGAACGTCGGGGAGCGGGCCATCGTATTGGACGCGCACCGGCAGCAGGAGCGGCCGGCCGGTCTTCTGCCGGCTCTGGTGGGCCGTTTCCACCTCGCAGGCAATCATCTCGCTGGCCACCGACGCGGCCGAAAGCAGCACAATGACCGCGTTGGCCTGACGAATTTCCGCCTCAATCGCCCGGGCCCAATCGACGCCCACAGTCAAGTGGCGATCTACGAATACGGCGCACTTGCACGCCGTCAGTTCCCGTTCCAGCAGATCGACGAGTTTACCGTCAGGTTGTGTGTTCGACCGGTAAAGAATCGCCACACGAAAGCCCTGCGGAAAGTTGATCTCTGCGCCGTTGGTCTCGGCAGTGTCATCCTTGATGTCGGGCTTGGGAACCCCTACGGCCGGCGGGTCGCGCGGTATTGACGCGTCCCGGACCGCCGACGTCAGCGCGGCGGACATGTCGGTCGCCGACTGGTACCGGCGCCGCGCTCGTCGGTCGCAAGCCTTGAGGAAAATTGGGTTGAGCCTCATCACCTCCGGCACGGCGCCAGCGTCAAGACCCGTCGGCAGCTTGGGAAACGCGCCGGCAGGATTGCCGGTCGCCATCTCGTAAAGGACCTTGCCCAGGCTGAAGATGTCGGCCGTGGGGCTTCCAGGGCCCTCCTCAGGGATGTAGGGGGTGGTGCCCACATGGCTGGCCCCCTCGCCGATGGATGTCACGAGGCCGACGTCCGCCAATTTCGGCACGCCGTTGACGAAGATGATGTTGGACGGTTTGATGTCCCGATGGATAAGCCCCCGGGCGTGCAGGTGTGCCAGCGCCGCCCCCAGAGCGCCGGCAATTTCCGCGCACTCGGCCAGCGTAAAGCGCCCGCGCCGGTGGAGATCGCCGGCCAGCGTGCGCGGTTTGTAAGTATCAGGGTCGATGCGCGGGCCGGTTTCCGCATCGTCGGCCA